>JAOZSU010000112.1:0-4446 GCA_029939475.1 Mycoplasmatota bacterium
CTGAAGAAGCCTTGAAATCTTTATTAAATTCTAAAAATGCTTCTAATAAAAAGATAGATAGAACAAATTACACTAATATTTTAGATATAGTAAGTAATTATTACAATATTACTACAAGTGATTTGTTATCAAAAAACAGAAAAAAGAAATATGTTTTTCCTAGACAAGTTGCTATGTATATATTAAAAGATTTATATGATATAACTTATAAAAAAATAGGACAAATTTTTAATAATAGAGATCATTCAACGGTAATTTATAGTATAGAACAAATATCTAACGATATTCAATTAGATAAAACTAAGAAAAATGACGTGGATAAATTATTAATTAAATGTGGAAAAAAATAGGTTTATTAACACTGTTTTAATATGTTTTTATGTCTTAATATGGTATAATATTAGTATAAATAATATATTTATCAACATATCAACAGTACCTAATAACAATAATAATAAAAAATATTAATAAATTAATATAAATAAGTAATTTGGAGGTTTTTTATGAATTTTTCTATCAACAAAGATGTTTTATTAAACAATCTATTAGTTTCTCAGAAAGCTTTATCTACAAAAACGCCAGCACCATATCTTCAAGGAATAAAACTTGAAGTTTATCAAAATGAATTAATATTAATTACTAGTAATTCTGATATCACTATTAAAATTTCTATTAAAGATGAAAGCTTAAATGTTGAAGGTACTGGTGAAGTTTTAATTCCAGGAAGAGTATTTGTTGATTTTATTCGTAAATTAGATAAAGGAATAATAGAAATATCTGTTATTGATAACAGTGTTTTAAAAATTCATTCCAATAATACTGATTTATCATTAAATCTCCAAAATGTAGATGATTATCCTGAAATTAATTTTGTTATGAGTGATAAACCTATTAAATTAGAATCTAAAATAATGAGATCAATTATAAAACAAACAACTTTTGCTACATCTAATATAGAAAATAGGCCAATATTAACAGGAGTAAACATTAAAGTAGATGGTAATCATTTAACAGCTATAGCTACTGATTCATTTAGATTAAGTCAAAAATCTATTAATATTAAAGATAGTTTTGATGAAATGAATGTTGTTATACCAGGTAGAAGTTTAGATGAATTAATTAAAATATTAGAAACCGATTTAGAAGAAATATTAATTCATTTAAATCATAAAACAATATTATTTGAATATGGTAATATTTTATTTCAATCTAGATTATTAGAAGGTAATTTTCCTGAAACAGGAAGATTAATTCCTACAGATTTTCCGATAATTATAAAATTTAAAACTAATGATTTATTAGTTGCGATTGAAAGAGCATCTTTATTATCTTCTAAAGATAATTTAAATAGTATAGTAAAATTATATTTAAAACCTAATAATGTAGTTGAAATAACTTCAAATTCTCCTGAAATAGGAAAGGTAGTTGAAGAAATATATCCGATTGAAAAAGCAATAGGAACACCTTTAAAAATTGCATTTAGTTCAAAATACTTTTTAGATGCATTAAAAACATTTAATTCTGAAGAAATATATGTTAAATTTACCGGAGAAGTTAGACCTTTTGTTATTGAAGGAGATAAAGATGCGGGACTAATTGAATTAATTTTACCAGTAAGAACTGAATAAAAAATAAATGGGAAATATCCCATTATTTTTTTGTTTGATTGATTTAATATATAAATAATGATAAAATCTTTATTGTTTAAAAAGGAGGTTATCTATGGAAAATAAATATGATGTAATCATTATTGGAGCTGGACCAGCTGGTTTAATGTGTGCATACGAATTAGCTGAAAAAAATCCAAAATTATCAGTTTTATTGATTGATAAAGGAAATGATATTTATCATAGAAAATGTCCTATTATAGATAAAAAATTAAAAAAATGTCCCGTTCAGAAAGATGGTAATATAGGCTGTTTACCTTATTGTTCAATAACTAATGGTTTTGGTGGAGCTGGAGCTTATTCTGATGGTAAATTTAATATAACAAGTGAATATGGTGGCTGGATGAATGAATATTTGGAAGATGAAGTTATATTAGATTTAATTAATTACGCAGATTCCATTAATTTAAAATTTGGAGCTCCTGATAAATTAACAAATCCTTTTACTTTAAAAGTTAAAGAAATTGAAAAAAGAGGATTAGCTGTAGGATTAAAATTATTAAGAGGAAAAATAAGACATTTAGGTACAGAAATTAATTTACAAGTATTAAAAAGAATGTTTGAATATTTGGATAAAAAAATAGATATATATAATAAAACTGAAGCTAAAAATATATTAGTTGAAAATAATATAATAAAAGGAATAATTTTAGAAGGAAAAAAGAAAATTTTATCTGATTATGTTGTTATAGCACCAGGTAGAGATGGATCATATTGGTTAAGTAATTTAGCTATTGAACACAATATTAAAATGAAATCAAATCATGTTGATATAGGTGTTCGTGTTGAAACCAACAATGAAATAATGGAAGAGATAAATGAAAACCTCTATGAAGGTAAATTTATATATAGAACACAAGTAGGTTCAACTGTAAGAACGTTTTGTTCTAATCCACAAGGACATGTTGTTGTAGAAAATCACAGTGGAACAATGTTAGCTAATGGACACGCATATAACAATTCAAACAAAGGATCTAAAAACACTAACTTTGCGTTATTAGTTTCACATAAATTTACAGAACCTTTTAACCAACCTAATGAATTTGCACATGGAGTATCTAAACTTGCGAATATGTTAAGTAATGGTTCTATTATTGTTCAAAGATATGGTGATTTAAAAAAAGGAAGAAGATCCACTGTAAAAAGAATAAACGAAGGATTTGTTACACCAACACTTAAAGAAGCTATACCTGGAGATTTAGGGTTAGTTTTACCTTACAAAACGATGAAATCTATTATCGAGATGATAGAAGCTTTAGACAATATAACACCAGGGGTTGCATCAGAACATACTTTACTTTATGGAGTAGAAGCAAAATTTTATTCTGCACGTCCAGAAGTAAGTAACAAGTTTGAATCAAGGATAAAAAATTTATATTTTGGCGGCGATGGAGCTGGAATTACTAGAGGGTTAGCTCAAGCTAGTGCAAATGGTATTTGGATTGCTAGAGATATAGTTTTAAAAACAACAAATAAAATATAAAAAACCAATTATAAAGTCTTTTTAAAGCTAATAACTTATGTTATAATGTTGTTGTTTGATGAGGTGTTATTTAATGGGTAAAAGAGTTGTTGTAATTGGAACACAATGGGGAGACGAAGGTAAGGGTAAAATTACCGATTATTTAGCAAACCAAGCTGATGTAGTTGTTAGAAGCCAAGGTGGAAATAACGCTGGACATACCATATTTTTTAATAACAAAAAATTTGCATTACATTTAATTCCATCTGGTATTTTTAATCCTAAAATAAAAAATATAATGGCTAATGGAATGGTTATTAATCCAAAGGCGTTATTAGAAGAATTAAATACTTTAAAAATAAGAGGCATAACTGATTATTTGCTCTATATTTCAAATAGAGCACATGTAGTTATGCCTTATCATATAGAATTAGATGAATTATATGAAAAATTAAAAGGAAAAGCAGCTCTTGGAACTACCAAAAAAGGGATAGGACCAGCATATGCTGATAAAGTTTTAAGAATTGGAATAAGAATGTGTGATTTATTAAATCCAGATGCGTTGAAAATAAAATTAGAAATTTCTGTTAAATTTGCAAATATTTTGTTAAAATCCCAAAATAAAGAAACCTTTGATTATAATGAATTATATAAAGAATATATTGAAATAGGTAAAAAATTAAAAAAATATATATGTGATACTTCAATATTATTAAATAAAGAAATTGATGAAGGAAAAAATATCTTGTTTGAAGGTGCTCAAGGTTCAATGTTGTGCATTGATCATGGAACATATCCTTATGTTACTTCATCATCCCCTACCGCTAGTTCAATTCCGTTAAATACTGGAATATCTCCAAATAAAATTACGGATGTAATAGGTGTTACAAAAGCGTATACTACAAGAGTTGGTAGTGGAGTTTTTCCAACAGAGTTTGAAGATGAAATTTCAAAAACTATTCGTAAAGTTGGAAACGAATTTGGAACGACCACAAAACGTCCAAGAAGAATTGGATGGCTAGATTTAGTTGTACTTAAACATGTTGTAAGAATTAATGGATTGACTGGGTTAGGAATTATGTTGTTAGATGTTTTAACTGGTATTGATAATTTAAAAATATGTACAGGATATCTACTAAACAACAAAAAAATAGATTATATACCAGCTGATTATAATGAATATGAAAAATGCATACCAATTTATGAAACTTATCCTGGGTGGAAAGAAGATATAACTAAAGTTAAAACTTATTAAGAATTACCTTTAAATTGCCAAAACTATTTAAAAGTAATTGAAAAAAATTTAGGAATAAATGC
>JAOZSU010000113.1:0-882 GCA_029939475.1 Mycoplasmatota bacterium
AGAGAAGAATTTGTAGTAATATTAAGAGATATATCAGAAAACGATTTGAAGAAAATTGCTGAAAAAGTTAGAATATTAATCCAAGATTCTACTTTTAAAATTAATAATTATTCCATAAATGTAACAGTATCGATAGGAACTGCTGTAGAAAAAGAAGGCATGAACATAAATGAACTATTAAAAGTAGCTGATACCAATATGTATAAAGCAAAATTAAATGGGAGAAATAAAGTAGTATAGAAACATAAACATTATCCTCACAAAATATTCATAAAGTTGTCAAATGAATTTCACTTTTAATATGTATACTATATACATAAAACGAATTTTCGTTTTCTCCCCCCTCAAATTTAATATATATTAATAAAATAACATCGAAAGATGTTATTTTATTTTGTAAATAAAGTTAAATATATAATATATAAACAATTGACAGATTGTTAAACTATGATATCATAATAGGAGATATGTAAATAAAAGAAATAGGAGAAGTACCCAAGAGGCTGAAGGGGCTGGCTTGGAAAGCTAGTAGATCTTTAATCGGATGCAGGGGTTCGAATCCCCTCTTCTCTGCCAATATTTATAGAGATTATGACTCGAATGGTTTTGATGCATATAAACACAATTATTCTAATAAAGATGAGTTGTATAAATTTATAGATTCGGATTTAAGTAATGCTGAAAACATGTTTATTTCTGGAGTTATAATTAAAGATTAAGGAGAGTTTATATGAAAAAAATAATATTATTTTTATTGATTATAGCTAGTATGGTAATTTTATCTGGTTGTACATATTCTGAGTCTAGACAAGCAAATATTGCTTGGGACTCTGATGATTTTGAGTTGCATTTAAGGACACAAGGTGGAGAATCAAGCAAGGT
>JAOZSU010000113.1:892-3467 GCA_029939475.1 Mycoplasmatota bacterium
TTGGTGACTACACTGAAATGCAAGAACACTGGTTTGAAAACAATGTGATTGAAATTGTAGGGATGTTTTATTGGAATCAATCTAGCTTATGTATTTATACAAGGAATCAGGTTGAGAGTAATGAAGTAGATCTTGATGATGTAGATCCTTATATTATTTTTGATATAATACCTGTGTTCCTAAGTGATTCATCAATCAAGTTGAAAACGAGAGAAAACGAACCGGGGTATGATATACTGGGTGATTTAAAAATAACTTTAAATATTTCTGAGATTAAGAATGAAGATAGAAATGCTAAATATTTTTTATTAACAAGTTGGTATAATGAAACTTCCGGTATATACTTTCATAATAACTATAACACAATATACTCAAACATCTCTTATGGAACTATCCAAGTAGAAGACGAAATAATTGATATTGAGTTTATCTATATAGACGAAGAAAACTATGCAATACAAGAAGTTGAAAGTAGTCAGTTAATTATTTCTGGAGAGTATTATTTAGATGGTGATAATCTAGTATTGTTAGTAGATAATGATGAGTATTTTCAAAATCAATATGAAAGTTTGATTTTTTTGCCTTTGGCAGAATATGCGTAAACAAGTTATCGGAGTTGTTCTAGTTATTCTTTTTTTTGCAAACTTAGGGAATATTGTGATTTGGCATATCAAAGATGAAAATTATGTTTATAATAAAAATATTAATAGCGTTGTTGAACTTAAGGCTTCTTATGGAATATTAGAGGCTACTGGAACAGGAGTAGTTGTTACTAATGATGGTATGATTTTAACAAACTATCATGTAGTTACATATCGTGAATCGAATGAAACTTATGTGTATGATAATATTGAAGTTAGATTACCTACACAAGATGATTATTACCAAGCAGAAGTTGTCAAGACTGATTTTGAGAATGATATGGCACTATTACAGATAATTGATTATGATAAGACGTATGGATTTGAAAAAATCATATTTGGAAACTCAGATAGTGTTAAAACAGGAGATCTATGTTATGCGCTGGGTAATGTTGGCGGTATCAGTATTTTGTTTTCAAAAGGTATGATAAGCAATAAAAGTATTTCAATTAAAATGAATGATGCAGAAAACTCGTATATTCAATCGAATATAGATATATCAAAGGGTTCTAGTGGAGATGCATTACTAAATGAGTATGGAAATCTTATAGGACTTACTACTTTAAGATTAAAAGATGCATCAGGTAATACAATATTAGGATTTGTGTATTCTATCAAGTTAGAAGATATCATTGTCTTTATCAATGAGTGAAATATTCAATAAGCGAGACCTCTGAATGATCTTGCTTGTTTTTTTCAAGGGTTAATACTAGTAAATGAAGTGATAACAAAAAAGTAGACCGTATTAAACTATTTAATATGTCTACTTTTACTATATCACTAGAATTGTATCAGGCTTTTTTTTTGCACTATATAGGGCTGTTTCACTATTTCTATTTATTTTTACAGACTAAAAAGTATGTAGGTTTTACCAATTATTGGATGAATGTATAAAATTTCTACACGATTACAATTTGAAATACACGATTTAAAATGAGTTTACACGATTAAATAAAGAAACTATCATTGATAATATATCTTCTTTAATGTATAATATAGTTAGAAAGTAAGAAAGTAAGAAAGGAGATGAACTTAATGATCATAGATTTAAGAAAGAAGTCACAAATTACTATACCGAAGGAGATTGTCGCTCAATTGAGTTTGCAAGAAGGCGATCATCTAGATGCGTCAGTTAAAGATGGTGTCATCATATTAGAACCAGTAGCAGTATATTCTAAATCTTATATAAAAAAAATTGAAGACACTATCATGAAGCTCAATGAAGAATCAAATGAATATAATGTTGGTCCCTTTAAAACTGTAGAGGATGCTATTGAATATTTAGAAAAATCTGATAAGACTAAAGATCAAGTAGGTAAAGATGATAAGAAATGAAATACGAAATCTTTTTTTCAAGTAATTTTAAGAAATCATTTTCTAAATTAGAAGGTAATGAAAAGAAATTATTCTATAAAAAACTTTCTTTGTTTATAGAAAATCATCGACACCCTAGTTTTAGAACAAAAAAGATAAAAGGTAGTGAGATACTTTATGAATCTAGTATAAATATGTCTATTAGAATCATTTGGTCATATAAGAATGATCATTTAATCTTAATGCTTGATATTGGTCATCATGATATATTAAATAAGTTATAAAATCTAGTTTAGATAATGTTTGAATTAATGCTTGCTTTTAGAGTTTATATTTATAAGCATTTCCAAGATGCAATATTAATCCCGCAATGAGACTAATAATACCTTTATTAATATCGGTGTTGGGGTTTATGTATACCCAACACCTTTTTTTAATAGGGTTAATTATTTTAGTTGTATTTCTATTAATTGTCGGTAAAGTTGTTTTTTTCTTAACTTCTAGACATACGCAGCATAAAATTGCAACTGAAACACTAAAATTAATTAAAGAAAAACATAATCAAGATTTTATAACGACCGACATTGGCCAGATCATAACGCCTTGGATCAAAAAAGATT
>JAOZSU010000113.1:3477-4412 GCA_029939475.1 Mycoplasmatota bacterium
TATTTCCAATAGTAATTTTTTTCTTTCTATTGATTAGATGGGAATACGAAATTGATGGAATTGTTGCGCTTATGGCTCTAATGCTTGCAAATGGTTCTCTTACAATTATAAATTCTAGCCATCACACTGAATTAGGTACTTTATTTTGGCTAAAACGTGATTACAAATTACTTAAGTTTATTGAATATAATAAAAATGTTTATGGAAGATTACCTGTGATTTTTCTCTTGATAACGTTTAATTTTTTGCTTTGTATTATATTGGTTGTCTTAACATTTATATTTATTCAATGGAATATGTTATATATTATGATAGGAATGGGTTCTTGGAGTATTCTAACAATTATTTTTTCATTAATTGAATTACTGATTTATAAAATAAAATATAATTAATTTATGCTTGAAACTCCCAGATATTAATGTGTAGGGAACTTAATAATCTTTTGTACTATAAATTAGAATTAATACACAGATTTAAAGGGGTAGTTATTTTAAGGATTTTTTTATTTAAGCAATAGGTAATTAGAGAATCATTGAATTTTTTAAAAAGATACCATATACCGGTAAGTTAAGAGTATAATCATTACTATTTAAATAGGCTATCTATTTAAGTAATCAGATAGGGTTCGATATCCTACACTAGATAGATAGTGTAATAACCCATTTTGACACAAAGAAATTACTGCTAAAAAATTGGAAAAATAAAACTCTAAACTAAGACATAATTTAGGGGTGGGAAATTGTATTAAAATAAGTCATACAACCCAGTATTTCATCATATTTTTAATTTAATATAGATTTATATTAATTATATTTAAAAAAACTGGACTTATAAGTGAAATGATAAGGTGTTAGTAGACACATAAAAGTTATGTATCTGCTAACCCTTTATTTATTCATTAAAAAGTTCAGTTTTTCTAACACTTGCTTCCATTT
>JAOZSU010000114.1:0-4409 GCA_029939475.1 Mycoplasmatota bacterium
CCCAATACAGCAAGATCGTCTCTTTATCGCATTTCTTATAAAGCTCGTCTGCGATAATAGAATCCTCTGGGATTTCTCCGGAATACAAGACTGTTTCCATATATTCGCTCATTACAGCGGCCCAGAGATCATTATCCCATTTCTTCCAGAACTCTAACTGGACCACGGATACACTATTACGGAAATCCTGAATAATTAATTCGTTGTTCATTGCACAGCCTCCTCAATCCTTTTATTCCAGGCAATGATTGATTCAACCACATTCAACAGAATGTCTTTGCTCTTACCGTCAGCGATATATTGCTTAAGGTCTTTACAATCCTTTTTAATCACCTTTGTGCTGCTGACGATTGCCTCTTTCTCGTACATAACATTAATCCCTTTCCTTATTTATTCTTACACAAATGCATTCCTGAATATATTTATGCAGATCATTAAACTCAGGAAGTGCTTTAATTTTCTTCTCTAATAAAGATGCCTTACCGTAGATTGCGTCTAAATCATTCGCATTTAGATTGGTCTGGATCAGCGTCAATGTCCGGCACTTAATCCCATTGACTAAATTAGAAACAGAATGCTTTATTGCATCCAACTCATACAAGATGTCAAATACGGGCTTCTTCAATTTCACGGACCTCCGGCAATGTTTCAATTAATGCTCTGTTTTCTTTCGAACCGATATGCTTGATTAGTGTGCTGACGATGTAGCCGTTGACGGATAAACCATAGTGGCCAGCCAGCAATTTAAGGGAAGGGAATAGTGTGATATTCTTCGTGCGGACTAAAAAACTTTTTGATTTCATTGCTACCTCTTTGTTATAATTACTGGTAGCAAAGATATATCATTTTGATAGCGTTGTCAAGTGTTATTTTACTTTTTTTTTGAGAGCGCCAGGCAAGAGCTTTCAATCTGTCACCTGAGCTTTTATTTCCCATTTTTTTATCCCTGTGTATTTTTGGGACAGTCCATAAACGGTCTTTGGATTTAGTTTTGTAAGTTTCGCAAGTTTATTATATGTATAATTATACGATATACTGTGTTTATATTTGGATTTTATAAGAATATAGAAGGCAAATTGCTTAGAATGGCCGTTTTTGGTCATTTCTTCAAGCGTTGCTAAGTCTACCCTTGTGTGGTATTTGAATTTATACATTATCTCACGCTATAATTTCTCTGTCTGTCTTTTAAAATCATTTCTCTTGCCTTATCAGACATTCTGTGCGTATGCTTTTTACCATTTTTTAATTCTTTTAACTGGATAAATAAAGAATCTATTTGTTTATTCTTTTCTTTCATCTTTGCTTTTAACTTGTGATGATTTGGGAGCATTTTACCGAATGCTTCCCTATACCATACGGCAACATTACGCAGCAGTTCAATATCATTGCTGTTTTTTATGTCGTCTACTGGTATTAATTTATCTAAACTAAGCATATAAAACCCCTAAAAATAAAAACCGTACATTCAAATAACCATCCACCCACACAAGAGGTTTTTTTAGTATGGATAGTTGTTTCAATATACGGCATAATACTCTTGCGTGTGTATATAATTTTAAGAACTGCCGAATAATTTAATAGCTAAATTTTGAAATGCAAGTAAAAAATAAATTATTATTTTGGTAGGTTCTGTAATATGTTTCCTATCCAAATAAATAAATTGCCAATCGTATAGCCAAATGATGCAAGTAATCCAAGACCTGCAATTATTACAGCAGCCTTTTTCCATTTATTCATATTTGATAAATCTTTTTTCCGCGTTCTGGTATTTATATCTCTCAAATTAAAATCATTCCCCAATGCTTCAAGAGTTGTAATTTTATCACCTTGACCTTTTACAGTCTTAGATAAATTTTCCATAGTTGTAGTAATACCGTTATTTAACTTTTTCAAAATGGATGCAATATCCTTTTGTATTTGCTCGATTGAGCTATTAATATGAGTTTGCTCATTTTGCAAAGTTGCTATCTCACCTTCCTTGATACAGTAACCCGGATGTGCCATTTACTTAATCTCCAGTTGTAAATAATCTTCGCCTTTTAATTTGTTCATAAATTCCCTAAAGCCTTTAGATGAATATTGAATTCCTTCACCGTCTTTTAATATTTCAAATGCTTCACCAATTCCAATGCAACCTAATAATTCACTGGTATAATTTGCAATATGAAATAAAATATCAGTTCTGTTTTTAACATCTAAAATTTTAAAAGTAATATCACCATTTGGACGAGTGATTCTTTTACAGTTATAATGCCCGTAAGGAATACAACTTATATTCTTTTCATTGTTAACCCAAGGAAGTTCAAGCGTAACCGCAAATGGGATTTTAGTATCACCATCTAAAAGGACTCCATAAGTTGCCTGACCATTTTGAGGCAATCTTTGTAAGATCATCTTTTTCACAAGATACTCTTTTCTTTAAGATTCCAGTATCCAGCTAAAGCACTTATAGCCTTTCCGGCAGTCAACAGAATAATCTTTAGTTTAGAATCCGGTAACATATCCGCATAGTTTAAAAGTTTACCACCATAGTGCAAAATATAGTACGGTGCCTGACTCACTATAATATCAACAAGCGATTCCGGTTCTTTTTTAGCACGGTCAACTAAATCAATATGATCTAAACCGTTCCAACGCTTCTTTGCCAGCATCATTGCTGTGTCGATCGGTATGCTAATTGCTAAATAGTGTGATCTCATACTGTGCTCTCTATAAAATTCATTGGCCTACCATCATTAAGCAAACACACTTCAGCATCATAACGGAGTGCGGCCAAACGTGGTGAAATAAAAGTTCCTAAATGTACCGCTTTACTATTTATTGTTATTCTGGATATCCATTTTCTACCACTTTTTTGTACACACCGATAACCACTTGTATTATTTTTACGGATCAAACGTTGATTTCTGTTGTTTTCAGCAAGTGTAATAAACCGGCAATTAGATGGCTCATAATTACCATCATTATTAATACGATCAATAGCCAATCCATTTTTCCAGCCATTATTTAAAGCCCACTTAATAAATACTTCATAGTCATTTCGCCATTCATCACAAACAATGATTCCACGGCCACCATAATGAATATACCTTTTATCATTTTGATTATAGCACCTATCTTTTATGTGATGCAATACACTATAAAGCGGATGCCTTTTCCCTGTTCCATTAAAATTTGTAGAATAATTTTGTGATGACATAGCATTGCTCCTTACTATTAGTAATTGCTCGGAAGGTTGTTGTGGAAAGCCGGCGAGCATATCCGGCGTTTCGGGAGCTACCCTATCCACACCATAATTTAATATAAAAAACAATATTATCAAAAGAAACTTCATTTAAATGTCCAATGATAAGTTATTTTAGACCAGGTTAAACTTACAAAAGCATAAATAATTGTTCCGCCGGCAACAAAAAACCATTCCGTAAACAGGCACAGCATTAATGCAAATGGCATATAATAAGTCCATTTCATCAGCCAGCTAAAACAATGATAGCCATCCCAGATTGGTGGAATCCACGGATAAAGCATTTGTAAATCCGGACGGGAATTATTTTTAAACCAGGGTTGTTTCATCTTTTTGTCTAACTTATGCCAGAAACTTCCTTCATAATTGAACTTTACATGTTCGTGTTGATTGTAAAGCCAATTCCCTAAAAATAAAAATAATACTGAGATGACTATCATTATTAACATTATGTATTCTTCGTTCCTTTTAGAACTTTGTGAACAACTCCGCCGCCGAGCAGAATACCGCCAAGCCAAGCTGCAAACAATTCAACCATAGCAATACCAAACAGATCACCTGGTTTGTCCACAAAATACATAATGATCATACCAAACAGCGTTTTGTTTCCATTGAGCCAAACCCAAATTACTTTTAAAAATTTCATCTCTTGAACCTTTCTATTAATGAATAAATTAAAAACCCTAAAAACGATCCGCCAAACATGCCTATAACAAATAGTTTAATATCATTTCTTGAGTTAGCTAAAAAATCTTGGATAGTTCCATATAAGTGGTAATTTGGAATCTGTGCCCACTCGTTCCAAAATTGCAAAAGTGATAAAGTTAATAACATAATCGCAAGCAGCATGAAACCACATTTCTTTTTAACATTCAAAAAGATAATAGGTATTAAAACAACCAGTGTTACTACTGGAATTATAATATGCCAATAATCAAACGGTATTCCCAAAAACATAATTATTCTTCCTCTATTATCAAACCACTTGGCACCTGAGGCATTATCATCAAATCTTTTTTAAACCACCCACTCACAGCTAAAAGGCTTTGAGCAAATGAATTACTTGCTGTTAATCCAATCTGTACCCACTCACCATTTGCACTAACTGAAAATAGAATTGTAGCTATCGAATCATCTGGATATGCAGCACGTATAGTATCTTCAA
>JAOZSU010000115.1:0-4383 GCA_029939475.1 Mycoplasmatota bacterium
TAAAATTGGAATTTCTAATATCAGGATCTTGAACTGGCATTTTGGTTTTATTCTTTATCATGATTATTCACCAACTTAATTTTACATATATGTTTTTCTTCTTTAACATAATATCTTTGTCTAGCCATCAACTCATCAAAATTGATTCCATCTGCAGGGAAATCTGGTCCATCAACGCAAGCAAAATAAGTTTTATTATTAATTGTAACTCGGCAATTGCCACACATTCCAGTTCCGTCTACCATTATTGGGTTTAGGGAAACATCAGTTAAAATATTATGTTTCTTATTTAATAAATAAGTGTTTTTCATCATAATAAGAGGCCCTATTACAATTGATAAATCATAAGTTTGTTTTTCATATAATTCTTTTGCGACATCTGTGACAAATCCTTTTTTTCCAAAAGAACCATCATCTGTCGTAAAATATATATTTCGACAAAATTCTTTATATTTATCAACTAATATTAAATGTTCTTTTGTTCTTCCACCGATAATTAAATCAACTATAGCTCCTCGTTTTGAGTATTCTTTTAACTGTGGAAATAGTGGGGCTGATCCCACTCCACCTGCAATACCTAATACAGTTTTCACATCGCGAATATGAGTTGCTTTTCCTAATGGGCCTACAACATCATATATATAATCTCCCTCTTCTAACTGACTTAAGATAGTTGTGGTATATCCTAATTTTTGATATATTATTGTAACATTTTCCTTATCGTGTTCAACTATAGTTAAAGGAACTCTCTCTCCAGAATCATTGACACGTATAATTAGAAAATTACCAGGTTTTGTATTTTTAGCTACTAATGGTGCTTTTATAACCATTAATTCTACATCTTTATTTAATATTTCTTTTTTAATTATCTTATACATCATGTTATCCTTTCATGTATTAATAATTTATTAGATACTTAATTACTATTTTAATAAAAAGTTTAATTATTCTTATTATTATATCTTATACTATTATAACAAAGTGTATCAAATATGTGAAATAAAATGAAATCTCATTCTAAAATTTTAAAAAAATATCCTATTTTATATAAAGATTTATACAAAATAGGTATTTATATATTTAATGCTTCATCAAAATAAATAATTATCCTAAAGCGACATCTAAAATCATCATTATTGCAAACCCTAACATCGCCCCAATAGTAGCGATTTTAGTTGTTTTCATCATCTGCGATTCTGGGATTAATTCTTCTATAACAACATAAATCATCGCCCCAGCTGCAAAAGATAAAGCATATGGTAGAAATCCTCTCATTGAAATAGCTAGAAAAGCCCCAGCAACTCCGGCTATAGGCTCTACAAGCCCACTATACTGCCCTATCATAAACGATTTCATAAGGCTCATATTTTCTCTTCTAAGTGGTACACTAACTGCGGCTCCTTCAGGTAAGTTTTGAATACCTATTCCAAGTGCTAAAGCTATGGCGGCACCAACTGAAGCTCCAGGTAATCCAGCCGCAGCCGCTCCAAAGGCGACTCCTACCGCTAATCCTTCTGGAATATTATGTAAAGTGATAGCTAGAACAAGCAATATAGATCTTCTCCAAGAACTATTTAATCCTTCTTTATGATGACTTTCAATATGCATATGAGGTAATAACCTATCTACAGCCATTAAAAATACTCCTCCAAAGAGAAACCCTATTACTGCAGGAACCCATGGCGTTTTTCCTAAAACTTCCGCTAGGGCTATTGCGGGATTCAAAAGGCTCCAAAAAGAAGCCGCAATCATCACTCCAGCACTAAATCCAAGCATTCCATTTAGAGCTTTTTGATTTATTGATTTAAATGCAAAAACAACAGCTGAACCGATTACAGTCATTAAATATGTAAATAAAGTCCCAATTAAAGCTGCTAATATTGGATTTACATTTTCAAAAAATTCAATCATATTATCCCCTCACTGTTATATATTTTAAGCTAATCTTTTGTTTCTATAATATAAAATTAAATCTATTAAAACCATTAAAGCATTTATAATATAAAAAACAATGACAATATCCTTACTGTAAATAATCTTATGCAAAATACCAAAGAGATATCCTAAAAAAACAACATATAAAAATAATACACTTTTTCCCTCTATGCTTTTACTTTTTATGCTTTTATAAATATTAGTTGGCCAAGCAAAGCCAAAACATATTAGCATAAAAATTTCAAAAATGCTCATAAAAACCTCCACTGTTATTTCTATATTATAATTGTATCACAGTTTAGTTTATATGAGTATTTTGTTTAAATTATTTTATTATCTATTTAATAAATTTTTCTTTCATAAAGTTTTGAAAATTCTTTTTATTTTCCACATAATCTTTGTACCCAATAAAAGTATGTCCATAATCGAGTACAACTACATCAAGTTTAGTATAAATTACCATTTTAGTTCTTAATCCTAGGTTAATCTTGCATATCTTTATTTTTACTATATCCTTATAGAATATTTCAACTTTTTTATGGTTAACTAGTTTATATGTTACATTATTGATAAAAAATAATGATAGTTTTTCTTGATCAGCATTAATTATTGCGACTTTAATTTCTTCATTATCCATTGTATTTTTATATCCCAACATTGTAGGAGCATTTTCTTCAGAAAAAACATTAGCTATGATTGTATAGTTAAAGTCATTTTTTAAAAGATATCTATCTATTACATATTCTAAACTATAATTAATTCGCTTCACTTAATCCACCTTCTTAAATATCAAATATAATACGGTGCACGTAAAATTTACATTATCCATAGTTAAGCAATTTTTTTTATTTTACCATATTATATAATAATAATATATTACTTTAGCAAAATTAATAGATTTATGATATATATCAAATTTGTACCGACTTATATTGTAACACTATAAATATTGTTTTCAAGCTTTTTTATCTTGTATTTTAATTTAAAATATTTTATTTCTCAATAAAAAAACTTCACAAATTTATCTTGTTTGATTATAATATATATAAAGCCGAAATAGCTCAGTTGGTAGAGCAGCTGTCTCGTAATCAGCAGGTCGTAGGTTCGAGTCCTATTTTCGGCACCATATTTGTTTGTTTTTTAAAAAACACTGTGATTTTATAAAGCAAATCTCATTTAGTGGACAGTAAATAAAAAAACACATAAAAGAATAAGATGTTAACACTAAATATTAGCATCTTTTTTAATATAGAAAGATATATGGTATATTTTAGATATTAAATAAAGAGACTCTCTATAATAATGAAATCACATCATTAAATGAATACATAGAATTTAAGCCCATGAGCGGATGAAATTTTATAACTACAAAAAACGTAAGAATTAAAAAAAGCAGACTGTTTTTTTAAACTGTCTACTTTTAATGGTTCATTTCATTTATTCACAGTTTTTTATATTATAAATCAAATATATCGTCTTGAGAATTTGCTGGTTCTTCTTCTTTAATTACATTCTCACCTCGATAAATCTCATTAAATAACAATGTTCTAGCAGTGAAATGTCTTGGGACAACCCATAAAGCTAAAATTCCAAAAGTTAAAAAGCTTAGTAAATACCACCCTATATAACTTAAATCTAAAATGAAAAGCTTACATTTATGTCCTTTCATTAATTCTTTTGATTTAGTGATTACTTCGCTAGATGTCAAATTAGGTTCTTTATTCCTTAAATAAAATGACATAGAATATGCATATGACTTTATAAATCCTGGAATAATAAATAGTAAATCCCATAAAAGGATATAAATTGTCATTAAAATATATGTACCTATATTCTTACTATATTGATTTTTAAAACCTGATATTAATACTTCATCAAACTTATATTCAACTTGATTAATAATTAAAATAGTCATTCTAATAAAACCATAATATATAGCACTTATAATTAAAAACTCACCGACTGAGAAAAGCCAATAAACAAATTGGTTATCAATTACTTGAGTCATAACTCCATTTGTCATTACAAAATGTGAGCCACTTAGCTTATTTTGCAATAAGCTATAAAAAATAACAAATACAAAATAAAATAAAAATACCATTATAGGTTGTTGGTATTTCCCTTTGAGTAAATCAGAAGCCTTTACTCTATATTCTTTAACTGACATAATAATTATTTCCCCCTTTATTTAATTTATTCTTGTATATTTCCTTGTCATTAATTATATCATAAAAAATGAATAACAATTATATTTTTTTAGTGTAATTATAAAAAACCTTCTATAATAAAGGTTTTTTATGGCAGGACTAGAGAGATTCGAACTCTCGGTCTCGGAGTCAGAGTCCGATGCCTTAACCACTTGGCTATAGTCCAATCAATATATCATTTATAAGTGTACTCTATTTTAGATTTTTTCGCAACTATATTTTACCATAATTGATTAAGATC
>JAOZSU010000116.1:0-4354 GCA_029939475.1 Mycoplasmatota bacterium
TTTGGTTGTAGAACTTAAGAAAAATGTTACTGTTGAAGAAATCAATAAAGCAGTATTTGATGCTCAATCAGATACTGTAGGATATACAGAAGATCCTATCGTTTCAACTGATGTTATTGGAATGAGCTATGGATCATTATTTGATGCACTATCTACTAAAGTTATTGAAGTAGAAGGAAAACAAATAGTAAAAGTTATTAGTTGGTACGATAACGAAGCTTCATTTACTAATCAAATGATTCGTGTATTAAAACATTTTGCAGAATTGTTATAATTATTAAAAGCATCGAAAGATGCTTTTTACATTTAAGGTGGACATATGAATTGGATATATGATTTACTAGATAAAATAAAGACATTAGTTATAGATAATATTTGGATAGCTCCATTTTTTAGTTTTCTATTACCATTTATAGAAGCTATAATTCCAAGTTTGCCACTTACCGCGATAATTAGTTTAAATATCACAGTAATGGCTATAGCTTTTGGAGTGGTTCCAGGAACCATTTTAACTGTAATTTTATCTGCTTTGGGCTCTTTTTTAGGAATGTTACTTATCTTTTATATTATCCGCAAAACTATCAGCCAGAGATTTATAAAAAAAGTAGAAGAAAGTGAACACGGAAAGTGGTTTATAGATATAGTCGAAACAGGAAACACTGGGCTTATGCTTTTAATTATGTCTAATCCTTTATTGCCTAGTTCAATTCTTAACTATGCAATTTCTCTTACCAATATAAAGGTTAGAAAATATATATTTCTAACCTTAACATCGAGAATAATAATAATTTTATTTCTAGTTTTTCTAGGATCAATATTCGATATTCAATCAAAACCTATTAATGTTTTATGGGTAATGTTAGTATATTCAATCATTATTTTTATTTATGGAATAGTGATAAAATATCGTAAAAAAAATAAAATAAGCAGGAAGAATCAAGAATGAAATTGATTCTTCCTGTTTTAAAATAAAAACTTTAAAATACAACTCTTATTAGCGAAAATAAATAAATAAGTTACATTTCAATTTTTAATGCCTTGTGCTATAATATTAAATTAGAGGTGATAAGCATGAAACAAACTGAATATAAGATTCGCAGAGACTCATTTTTCCAACAAATGGATGAAAACTCATTTGCCTTGTTTTCATCTGGAAAAGCACCATTTAAATTAAAGGATCAGGTTTATCCTTTCGCAGTAAATAGAAATTTTTATTATCTAACGGGATTGATGCGTGAAAATTTCATCCTGTTGTTATTGAGAGATAAATTATCATTTTATGCATTTTTATTCATTGAAGAACCAAGTGAATACGCTACTAAATGGCTTGGAAGTCGCATGACAAAAGAAGAGGCTAGTAAAATATCAGGTATTAGAGTAGAATCTATAATGTATTTAAGAGAATTCGATGAATTTATCGCAAAGAGAATCTTAATAGACACAAGAAGTGCAGTAGCCTCAATGCCTAATAAATTATATCTAGATTTATCTAAAGAACATGTAATGAAAAAACCTTTTGGACTAATTTCTTTCCAAACTATTGTAGATGTTTATCCAGAACTTCAAATCTTAGATGCTTCAACTATTATCGATAATCTACGCCGTATAAAATCAACTTATGAAATCGATGAAATAAAGAAAGCTATTCACTATACTAATAAAGGAATTCAAGCTTTAATGAAAAATGTTAAAGCGGGAATGAACGAGGGACAATTAGAAGCTTTATTTGAATATACAATCAAAGTAGAAGGTTCAAAAGGAACATCTTTTAACACAATTAGCGCAAGTGGAAAAAACGCTACTGTTTTACACTATGAAGATAATAATTGTGTAATTAAAAACAACACTCTAGTTTTAACTGATCTTGGAGCTTTATCAAACAATTACGCCGCTGATATAACGAGAACTTATCCAGCTAATGGAGTTTTCACAAATCGGCAAAAACAGTTTTATCAATTAGTTTTAGATGTCAACAAAACAATCATAGATATGATAAAACCAGGTGTTTATATTAGCGACCTTAATAAAAAAGCGACTAATTTATTGGCTGAAGGAATGAAAAAACTAGGTAAAATTACAAATTCTCAGGATATAATAAAATACTATTATCACAGTGTTAGTCATTATTTAGGATTGGATGTTCATGATGTAGGAACTTATAATTTACCACTAGAACCAGGAGTGGTTTTAACAGTTGAACCTGGAATATATGTAGGCGATGAAGCTATTGGAATTAGAATAGAAGATGATATTTTAGTCACTGAAACAGGATATATTAATTTAAGCGAAGAAATAATAAAAGAAATCGAAGATATAGAACTTTTTATGAAGAAGTGATAAGATGAGTTATATCGATGGAAGTATCAATCGCTATCTATTTTATAACGAGGATAATTCATATTCTGTTATTAAAATAAAAATAATTGATACTGATGAAATTGAATTAACCCATTATGAACCCACAATAGTTGTTTGTGGGTTTTTTCCTAAGTTAGATAAATTTACAAACTATCGTTTTTACGGAAATCTTACAAATCATAATAAATATGGTGTTCAATATAACGCTACATCATTTGAGCGTATTATGGACAATACATATTCAGGATTAATAGATTATCTATCAAGTGATTTATTCAAAGGTATTGGAAGAAAAACAGCCACGAGAATTGTTGATAAACTTGGATTAGACGCCTTAGATTTAATAGCTAAAAACAAACATGTATTAGATGATATTCCGAGGTTAAGAAAAGATTTAAGAGATGATTTACATGATATAATTATTGAGAACCGCGAAATGGAAAAAACATTAGTTTGGCTATATGGTTTTGATATATCACCGAAGATGGCACTTAGAATTTACAATACTTATGGTAATCTTACAATAGATACAGTTAAAAATAATCCCTATGTTTTAATGGATGATGTAGAAGGAATAGGTTTTAGAAGAGCTGATGATATAGGAATTAAAATAGGCTTTAAATATGATTCTCCTTTAAGAATACAAGCAGTGATATATTTTTTAATGAATGAATATATGAATAAATATGGAGATACATTTTTAGTAAAAGATCAGTTAATTGATTACACTAAAAAATATCTTGATAATAATGAGTTTCAAATCGACGTTTCCTTAGTAACTAATCAATTAGACAGTTTAATTAACGCAAATAAAATAATTCAAAAAGATGATATATTAAGCTTGAGATTCCTATATAAAGCCGAAGAGTTTTTAGCGAAAAAATTATTAAGCTTAAATAACGAAATAGATTTACAAGGAACGGATTTATCTTTATATATAGATAAATTTGAATCGATTAATAATATAACTTATACTTCAAAACAAAGAGAGGCTATAAAAAAAGCTTTAAGCAATCAACTAGTTATTATTACAGGAGGACCTGGAACCGGTAAAACAACCGTTATTAAAGGTATTGTGGATATCTATAATATGATTCATGGTTATATTGATATGGAAGAAGATATCGCTTTAGCTGCACCTACAGGTAAAGCGGCTAAGAGATTATCTTTAGCCACGAATTTAGAAGCTAAAACAGTACATAAATTATTACAATATGATTTTTTAGGTATCTATAATAAGAATGAAACAGAACCTTTAACTGAGAAATTAATTATAATTGATGAAGTATCTATGATGGATTCTTTATTAGCTAAAAGGTTATTTATGGCGATTACAGATAACACTCAGATTATCTTAGTAGGGGATTCAAATCAGTTACCATCAGTAGGACCAGGAGATGTGTTAAGAGATATAATTCAATCAAGACTATTTAATGTTATTGAATTAGATATTATTCACCGTCAAGCTGAAAATTCTAATATTATTTCCCTAGCATATGATGTTTTAAACCAAGAAATAAACAGTGATATCTTCAATCATTTTCCAGATAGAGATTTTTTGCGAGTTAATGAAAGATTTGTATCTAATAAAATTCTTTCTGAAATTAAATTGTTAATGAATAAGGGATATAGTTTATTAGAAGATATTCAAGTATTAATTCCAGTTTATAAAGGAATAAACGGAATTAATCGGATTAATGATTTAATTCAAAAAACATTTAACGAAAAAAACAAAAATTTCAATATTTCATACAAAGACAAAACATTTTATTATAATGATAAAGTAATGCAACTGGTTAACCAGCCAGAAGATAATGTTATGAATGGAGACCAAGGAGTTGTTAGTGGTATTACAGAAGATGATGAATTATTGGTTAATTTTTCTGGTAATGTAGTTAAATACAGTTTAAAAGAATTAGATAATTTAACACTTGCTTATGCTATATCAATCCATAAATCACAAGGTTCTGAATATAAATGTATTATCTTACCATTA
>JAOZSU010000117.1:0-4344 GCA_029939475.1 Mycoplasmatota bacterium
AGCTCCAATAAACCAAGATATAATTATTGGAAAAAAGAACATAACAGATGGCTTTTTCCATATAATTAAATGTGCTAACCCCATTAAAAACAAAGAGATTAGCGGATTTACCCACATAAAGTAAAGATTAGTATTTTCATATATATTTACACTAACAGCATCCCACGCAGACATCCCCATTGATGTATTCAATAATAAGGTAACGCTCGTCCCAAGTAATATAAAAGCTAAAATTGAAAATAGCCCCTTTTTTAAGCTCATAGATTCAATCAGTTCAATTGCTTCATCAAATATATGATGCAATAAGCTTTTTATGCGGTTGTTTTTTTTATCTATCATATATCTCTCCAAACATGCAGTAAAAAGCTATCCATTTGGATAGCTATACTAATCTACTAAAGCAATTTTTAATACATCATCAATCTTAGTTGCGTAATGTATAACTAATTTATCTCTTACTTCTTTTGGAATGTCTTCGACATCCTTTTCATTTTCTTTAGGAATTATAATTTCCTTTAATCCCCTTCTTACAGCTGCGATTGCTTTTTCTTTTAATCCACCAATCGGTAATACTCTACCATTTAAGGTAATCTCACCAGTCATACCAATATAGCGGTTAACTTTTCTTTTAGCCATTGATGAAACTAAAGCAGTCGCGATGGTTACTCCGGCGGAAGGTCCGTCTTTAGGAATAGCACCTTCAGGTACATGAATATGGAAATCATTGTTATCGAGAATCTCCTGTTTAATCCCTAATCTTTTAGCGTTAGTTTTAACGAAAGATAAGGCTGCCATAGCTGATTCTTTCATAACATCGCCAAGGTTACCAGTTAAAATTAAATTATTTTTGCCTAAATAATAAGTAGCTTCTACTTCAAGTGTATCTCCTCCGGCTTGAGTATAAGCAAGTCCAGTCACAACCCCTATCATATCTTTATTGGATACTTGATTGTTTTTAAATAAACGCTTACCTAAATATTTATTTAAGTTATCTTTAGTTACCTTAACTTTATCTACTTTATTTATTAATATCTCTTTGATTGCTTTACGAACTATTGAACCTAATAAGCGTTCTATCTGTCTTACTCCAGCTTCACGAGTATAATCGAGAATTATAGATCTAATCGCAGCATCAGTAATTTCAAATCTGCTTTCTTCTAAACCGTGATTTAATACTTGTTTTTTCACAAGAAATTTCCTAGCTATATAGAATTTTTCGATTTCAGTATAAGAACTAAGTTCAATTACTTCCATTCTATCTCTTAATGGAGCTGGTATGTTTTGTAAGTAATTTGCAGTTGTGATAAATAAAACCTTTGATAAATCATAATCTTCTTCGACATAATGATCAGAGAAGAATTGATTTTGTTCAGGATCTAAAACCTCTAGTAAAGCACTAGATGGATCGTTTCTTTCATTCATAACCAGTTTATCAATCTCATCTATTAAAAATACTGGGTTTGTCACTTTAGCCTTAATCATACCGTTTATAATTCTTCCAGGTAAAGCGCCAACATAGGTGCGTCTATGCCCTCTTATTTCCGCTTCATCATGAACTCCACCTAAAGATGTTTTCACAAATTCACGCTTTAAAGCATGCGCAATAGATTTCGCTAGAGATGTTTTCCCTACTCCAGGAGGACCTGCAAGGCAAAGAATTGTTTGCGGATTTTTACCAGTTAACATTTTAACTGATAAATATTCGATAATTCTTTCTTTAACCTTTTCTAAGCCATAGTGAGAAGACTCTAATTTTTCAATAGCTACATTGATATCTGATTCATCTTCTGTTTGTTTTGCCCAAGGAATTGAAATTAATGTCTCAAGATAAGTTCTTACAACTGAAGATTCGCTTGAAGCGGGTTGAAGATATTCATAGCGTTTCAATTCTTTTAATGCCTTTTCTTTTACAGCTGGAGGCATATCTGATTTTTCAATTTGTTCTAAGAGCTTTTTAGCATCTTCTTGTTTAGAGTCACCTAATTCTTCTTGAATAGCCCTCATTTTTTCGCGTAAATAATACTCTTTTTGATTTTGATCTGTAGATTTACGTACAGTTTCATTTATCTTGCTTTCAATTGATTGAAGTTGTTTTTGTTTTTCAATATCCTCTAATAAGTATTGTAAACGCTTATTGATTGAATTTGTTAAAAGATATTTAATTCTATCGTTTTCTGGTATTCTAATTTCCGCAGCTACTAAATCGCATAGTTTATCTGATGTAATTCCACCTTTAAGTGAACTAAGTACTGCTTTAGAATCACGGAATAAGAAATTAGCGTTTTCAAGAACCTCTTTAGAAACCATCTTTAAAAGAACCTGTTCTTCATCTAAATTTTCAGGCTCTAAAATTATTGATGTAAAATCTATTAAATAAAATGGCTCTTGAGCTACTAAATCATTTAATTTAACTCTAATTAGTGGTTCAAATTTGATTTTATAATTGCCATTAGGTAGTTTTATTTTTACTGATATTCTAGCTAATAAACCGACTTCATAGAAATCAGTGAATTCAGGTTCTAAAACTTCAGGATTTTTTTGAAATACTAATACAACATATCCATCTCGATTGCTTTCAGATTCAAAGACTGCATTTTTTGAAAATTCTCTACCTACTTCAACTCTAACATCTGCACCTGGTAAAAAGATTACTCCTCTAATTGGGATTACAGGTAAACAATCTGAGAATACTTTCTTTAAGTTATACATATCATCACCTCGTTATATCAAAATTTCTCTCTTTTATTTTATCATAATTAAATAAAAAAACCTAATATTTTGATGAATTCCATCATAAAATACCTTAGGTTTTTTATTTATGAATTTTATGTGAACAATTTAGAAAATTATTGAATTACTTTTGCTTTTTCAATAATTAAATCCAATGCTTTTTTATAAGCAATTTCAGATGAAATTGCAGAAGCAGGAATAGCATGTTTTACTTGTTCAAGTGTAACGTTTTGTGCTTTATATTCTTCTAAAATCTCATTGTATTTTTCTTCGATTTCAGCTTCTGTTGGCTCTATATTCTCTGCTTTAGCTATGGCTTCAATAACTAATTGTTCTTCTAAAGTCTTCTTAGCTTGAACTTTCAACTCTTCTTTAAACTGTTCTTCTGTTTTACCCATGTATTGTAAATATGTGTTGTAATCTAGTCCATATTGTTTAACTTGAGTCTTAGTTGCGTCTAAGGAACGGTTAGTTTCTTCTAAAATCATTTCCTCAGGTAATTCAAATTCAGCGTTCTCTATAACTTTTTTGATTACAGTTTTACGTATATGATCTTTGTTTTGAGCTTCTTTAGCTTTGATTATTTCTTCTTTTACATTATTTTTAAAATCTTCAACTGATTTAATTGAATCATCATTTAATTCAGTAATAAACTCTTCGTTCAACTCAGGAACTACTCTTACTTTAATTTCATGTAATTTACATTTAAATACAGCTTCTTTACCTGCTAAAGATTTTTCTTGATAATCCTCAGGGAAAGTTACCACAACGTCTTTTTCTTCTTCAGATTTCATTCCTAACATTTGTTCTTCAAATCCAGGAATAAATTGGCCACTTCCAATAACTAATTCATAGTTTTCTGCAGTTCCACCAGGAAATTTTTCTCCATCTACAGAACCAGAAAAATCAAATACAGCTGTATCACCGTTTTCAAGTACACCATCTTCTTTTAATACCATTTCAGCGTGTTGTTCTAACTTTTTATTGATTTCTTGTTCTAATTCAAAATCACTAACATCTACTGGTAAAACGTTTACTTCAATTCCTAGGTATTCTCCTAATTTAATAACAGGTTTAACCGCTACAGTAACGCGATAAGAAAAATCTTCTCCACGTTTAATTTTTGCAGGGTCTAAATCAATACTTGGTTGAGCAACTACTTCGATATTATTATCAACGATTGCAGTATAATATGTTTCTTGTAAAACATGTTGGATTGCTTCATCGTACAAAGATTCTACTCCAAATTTAGCTTCATACACATTTCTTGGAGCTTTTCCTTTGCGAAATCCTTTGATTTCTACATCTTTGTTAATTTTTTCAAAAGCATGATCTAATCCCTTTTCAAATTGTTCTTTTGTAACTGTTACTTCAAAATTAACTTTTGAGCCAGCTATTTTATCTATTATCATAATATTCCTCCATTTTCTCACTTTAGTGATTATAACAAATTAGGTTAATAAAATCAATCTTTTTGTACTCTAAAATATATTCCCAAAAATGTCCTTAAATCTTTTTGGAACCTTTTTAATAGATTCTCCAATTACCTTTGGGAAAAGAACCATTGCTTCCGCAAAAGCCATTTTTTTAATTTCTCTTTTATTTATTCCTTTT
>JAOZSU010000118.1:0-4332 GCA_029939475.1 Mycoplasmatota bacterium
GGTTCTTCATCTACAATAATAGGTACGCCTTCAGGAACAAAAACTGTAGAATACTTACGAAATATTTGTTTACAAATACGGTCTTCTAATGAATGAAAAGAAATTACTGCTAAACGCCCCTTAGGAGCTAACAAAGATATAGCATCCTCTAATGCTTTTTTTAAAATATTTAATTCATCGTTTACTGCTATTCGCAATGCTTGGAAAGTTTTCTTTGCTGGATGACCTTTTTTATTCAACTCTCTAAACGGTAGAGAACGTTTAATAATCTCTACTAATTCAAATGTAGTATTTATTGGTTTTTCTTTTCTTATCTCGACTATATTTTTAGCTATTCTTCGAGAATATTTTTCTTCACCATAATGAAATAAAATATCCGCTATTTCTTTTTCTGAATATGTATTTATTATAATTTTCGCTGTAAGATTATTTTCCAAATTCATTCTCATGTCTAAATCACTATCGTATTTATATGAAAAACCACGTTCTGGAATATCAAATTGAAATGAAGATGCCCCTAAATCAAATAGGATTCCATCAACTTCAGTTATTCCTATTTCGTTTAATCTAGCTTTAGCATTGACAAAGTTATCTTTAATAATTTTGTAATTAGAAAATTCTTCTAGTTTTTTTCTAGCTTTATTAATCGCAAAGTCATCTTGGTCAAAACCATATAAAAAACCATTAGGAATGCGTTTCAAAATTTCAGCTGAATGTCCAGCTCCTCCTAATGTCATATCCACATAAGTTAATCCATCACGTATATTTAAATTTTCTATTACCTCTTCTAGTAAAACAGGTATATGCTTTGCCATAATTAATCACCTAATTTATTATACCATATATAAATCTATGCAAAAGAAAAACGTTGAATTTTCAACGTATCTTTTCCTTTTATTCTTCGTCTTCTTTTTCAAGTTTTGGTTCTACAACTAATTTTCCTTTGTAATACCCACATTTTTTACAAACTGTATGACTTAAAATTAATTCTCCACAGTTTGGACAAACTGTCATAGTCGGTGCATTTAGTTTAAAATGTGTTCTTCTTTTTCTCTTTTGAGACTTGCTAATCTTTCTAAAAGGTACAGCCATCTTTATTCCTCCTCATCTTTAATTAAATTTGCGAATGGGCTGTTAGCCATTAATTCCTCTTCATCAATATAATGGATATCTTCATGATATTCTTTTAAAGCATTTTTACTATATATTTTCATAGGTTTTTCAACTAAAATTTCAGAAAATATATATTTGTTAATATCAATAGTGATGCCTTCTATAATATGTGTATCATCATCCACATATTCCTTCGAGAAACTAAGATGTGTATTAAAGGCTAAATCTACTGGAACTTCTTTTAAAGTTAAAGCGCAAAGCATAGTAAGCTTAGTATCTATATGAAGATAAAAATCAAATATTTCTTCAGCTTCATCATACATATAATCCCCAGTAATTTTAGTTTGGGAAATATCAACTAAATCTTCTAATTCTTCTGTTATAAATGGTTTTAAATCCAAAGTAAAATCTAAAGAATTATCGCTTTTCGCTTTTTTCATCAGTTCGTGAATTGTCCATTTCAATTCCATCACCTCATTACAGCAAATCAATTATACTTTTTTTTGGTTTTATTGTCAAGAAAAATGTCAATACAAGGAAGAGAATTGAGGAAAAAAAAAGACATTTTGTTTTGACATAAAACTCAAATGAGTTATAATTAAATATGATACATATATAAAGGAGAAATTATGGAAAAAATAAAGGAAATTAAGCAAAACTTAAAAAATATACTTGACCCTACTTCTAAGAAAAGTTTTGATGAAACTCAAGCTATTAAACATGTTGGTATTGACAAAGAAAATAATACGGTAATGCTAGTTATTGAAGTAACTGAAAAAAATCCTGAAGTTGTTAAAGAAATAACTAGAGAAATTGCGAAAGTAATTAAAATTAATATGGGATTTACTGGTGTTAAAATTGATTTTGTTGAAAAAAAGAAAGAGAAATCCGGCCCTAAAACAATTCTTATTGCCTCTGGTAAAGGTGGCGTAGGTAAATCTACAGTAACTGCTAATTTAGCTTATGCTTTAATGAGATTAAATAAAAATGTTGCGGTTATTGATGCTGATGTTTATGGAGCTAATATGCCTAAAATTTTAGGAGGCATGGATCATCAATTAGTTGGTAATAAAGATGGTAAAATTTATCCTTTTGTAAAAGATAAAATTCAAATGGTTTCTACTGAATATTTAGTTGAAAAAAATCAAGCTTTATTATTAAGAGGACCTATGTTAAATAAAGTATTGAAATTATTCTTTGAAGATACTTTATGGAATGGCGAAATAGATTATTTCTTAGTTGATTTACCACCTGGAACAGGTGATATTATGTTAGACATGAGAACTTTTACTAAAGACCCTAAATTACTTTTAATAACAACTCCTCAATCGAATGCAAGTCATATCGCCATTAAAGCTGGATATGCCAGCAAGAAATTAGGCCAAGAGTTAATAGGTGTTATAGAAAATATGTCTTATTATGAAATAGATGGTAAGAAACATTTTATATTTGGACAAGGTGGAGGTCAAGAAGTAGCGGATGAATTAAATGTAGAATTACTTGGACAAATTCCTATCGTACCTAGTGAATCTAGTATTTATTCAGAAACTGAAAATGCTGGTATTATATACTTAAGCTTAGCTAATAAAATTATGAAATTAGTTTAATAATTTTTAAATATTAAAAGGTATTCTTTTTAAATTTGTAAAAGAATACCCTTTTTTTACTCAAACTGTAACTTCTTTTTTAAGCTAAAATATTTCATATAATATATTAATGCATCTTTATATCTCTTTTTACTCTTTAAAATGTCTGAAATTACCATAATTATATTTTGATAATAAAATAAATTTTGTTTTCTAGTTATATATGGCAATACATAATTTATAAGATAATCTTTTAAATATATTATTTGATTTGATTCTATTAATTTTAAAATATTATAATAATCTATTTTAGATCTTTTTTGATAATGTAATACATTTATTTTCTGTTTCAAATGATTATATTCACTCATCATTTTTTTCTTATAATAAATTTGCGCCTTTTTAAATAAACCAAATAAATAATAATCTCCATTTTCATCTAGTTTATCCAAATAATAGGTTGAATCAGTATCAGTTTCTGATAATATCAATAAATAATAGTTTTTTTGATTAGGAGTCAGACCTTGGAGATAATTTTTATTCAAGTATATATCATTATTAGAATCTTCATAAACCTTAAAAATATTATTATACATTGCAAGTTCAATAATTCTTGCACAATTAGAATATTTAACTAAAATTAATCTAGCTAAATCTAATCCTTCTCTACCAATACTAAATTGACATAAATTTCCGTATACTATAAATCTCGAATAATAATACATCGCTAAAACTTTTTCGTTATTTTCTAAATAATCATTAACAGAAGTTAAAAGAATTCTAGCTGATTGATAATCGTTGATTCCAATATTATAAAAACTACCATAAATTACAAAAATACTGAATCCATAATCTTCAAGGGAATTCAAATAGCGAAATAAATCATTATATATAGTTTTGGCCTTTTCAAATTCTTCATTTAGCACATAATATCCTAATCTAATAACACTAACAAGTACGCCAAATTCATAGTCTTTTAAAGAATCAAATAATTTCTTATATGACTCTAAATCTTTAAAGAAAAAATATTCAAATGATCTTCTTAAATAATCTACCATCTGTTCAGGAATTCCTATTTTACTAGTAGACATATCCATTTTTTCCATTATTAAGTTCAAGTTTTCTTGGTTTATTGCTATTTTATTGTTCTCAATTTTAGAAATATAGGTGTTTGAACAAATGCCTCTAGCTAAGTCTTCTTGTGTAAGATTTGATTCAATTCTTGTTTTCCTAATCTTATCACCGATATTTTTGTAATAAAATTCATAAACGCTTTCCTTTCTACGCATAATTTTACGCTTTAAATTTAAATCCATTTTACACCTCCATATAAATTTAAATATAGTAAAATCGCATTAATTATACATATCTTGACAATAAAATTAAATAAAATAAATTTGAATTATTTTTGTTTGTTTTTCACTAAATCTATGTTTTAACCTATTTTTAGACAAAAAACAAGCCTTTTAAAGGCTTGAAAATTTACAATATTTTATTAAAGGACATGTCTTACACATAGGTTTTTTTGCTTTGCAATAATAGCGTCCAAAAAATATCAATTTGTGATGTAAATCAATCCATAATGATTCATCGTATAGATTCATTAAATTTTGTTCGATTTTTTTAGGAGAGA
>JAOZSU010000119.1:0-4330 GCA_029939475.1 Mycoplasmatota bacterium
TTATACCAAATATTTTAGATTCTATTTATAAAATTCATAAACCAGATACTGAAATGGATATAGAAATTGCTAGAAGAAGAATAGTATATGAAGAATTATTGAGGTTTGCATTAAGAATTGAAACTTTGAAAAGATTAAATAAAAGTATAGTTACTAAAACTAAACGTTATGATTTAGTTAAAGTAAAAGAATTTATTGCATCACTTCCATTTGAGTTGACAGATGACCAAAAACAAGCAACTAATGATATATTTCGCGACTTGAAAAATAAAAAACAGATGAATAGACTATTACAAGGAGACGTAGGCTCTGGTAAAACAATAGTTAGTGTAATCGCAAGTTTAGCTGTTGTGACTAGTGGGTTTCAAGTAGCAATCATGGCTCCAACACTAGTTTTAGCTAAACAACATTTTGCTTTGTTCAAACAGTATTTATCTAAATATGATATTTCTATTGGATTATTAATATCAGAAATGAAACCAAAAGAGAAAAATGATATGTTAAATCTTATTAGAAATAATAAAATTGATATTGTTATAGGTACACATAGTTTAATACAAGAACAGGTTGATTTTTATAATCTAGGATTCTTGGTAATAGATGAACAACATAGATTTGGAGTGAAACAAAGAAAAGAATTAAGGTTAAAAGGAATAACTCCCGACATTTTACTTATGAGTGCTACCCCAATACCAAGGACACTAGCCATAGCGATATATAATGATATTGACATTTCTTTTATTAAACAAAAGCCATTAGGAAGGAAAGAAATAAAAACAGAAATTATTGCTTATGAAGATATTGATAATATACTTGAACAAATGACAAAAGAACTTGATAAATCTCATCAAGCATATGTAATCTGTCCTAAAATTGAAGAATCAGAAAACAACAACCGTCTATCAGTTTATGAAACATATTCAATCTTAAGTGAAAAACTACAAAACAAATATTCATTAGGCATTTTACATGGTAAATTATCTAACCAAGAGAAAACTGATATTATAAATAAATTTTATGAAAATGAAATAAATGTATTAATTTCTACAACCGTTGTAGAAGTTGGTATAAATGTGAAAAACGCAACAATTATGATGATTATGAACTCGGATAGTTTTGGGTTAGCTCAACTTCATCAACTTCGCGGAAGAATAGGAAGAGATAATCGTCAAGGATACTGTTATTTGGTAGTTGATGATATTTCTAAGGCAAGCGATAGGCTTGAAATTTTAAAGAAAACTACAGATGGATTTTTAATCAGTGAATATGACCTGTCTATAAGAGGCCCTGGAGAAGTATTTGGTAGTATACAATCTGGAATACCAGTATTTAAAATGGCGAATATTATAAAAGATGAAGAAATATTAAATCAGGCTTTAGAAGATGCTAAAATTATATTACAAGAAAAAGACAAGCTTTCTACGAGGTTAAAAAACATAACATTAAAAACAATTGAATCTTATAATTTAGATTAACTTATGATATACTAATTTAATATAGAGGTGGAAATATATGTATAAAATAGCAGTAGATGCAATGGGTGGAGATTATGCTCCAAAAGAACAGATATTAGGAGCTCAAATGGCTATAGAGAAAATATCGGATATCGAAATTATATTATATGGAGATAAGGATATAATAGAACCCCTATTAAAAAATAAGGAAAGAATTACAATTATTCATGCACCTTTTGTAATTCCTATGGGTGAAAAAAATCCTATATATACAATAAAAGCAAATAAAGAAACATCATCAATGGCAAGAGCTTTAGCTAGTTTAAGGAAAGGTGAGGCTGATGCTGTTGTTTCAAGTGGAGCTACACAAGCTTTAATCGCTGGAGCTCATATTTTGGTGCGCAGGATGAAAGGATTTAAACGAACTGCAATAGCACCAGTTTTACCTTCAGTTTCTGGAAATCCTAAAATCTTATTAGATGCTGGAGGAAACTTAACTATTAAACCAGAATATATGTTACAACAAGCTCTTTTCGCAAAAATCTATGCGCAAGAAATATTTGGGATTGAAGAGCCTGTAGTTGGTTTAATAAATATTGGAACTGAACCTGGAAAAGGTAGAGAATTAGACAACGAAGTATTTAAACTATTTTCGGAAACAGATTTATTTAAATTTTATGGTAATATTGAACCAAAAGTTATATTAGATCCACCTTGTGATATTATGATAAGCGATGGATTCACAGCTAATATTGTAATGAAAACAGTAGAAGGCACTGCTAAAGGTATGGGAAAAATACTTAAAAAAGAATTAACTAGTTCTTTTTTAGGTAAAATCGGAGCTTTACTAGCAAAAAAAAATCTAAACTCTTTCAAAAAAGCTATATCAGCTGAAGAAATAGGAGGAGCTGTTATCTACGGATTATATAAACCTGTAGTTAAGGCTCAAGGAGCTTCAAAAGCATTTGGTTTTTATAATGGCATAAGACAAGCAGCTAACATTTGTAGGACTGGTGTTTTTGAAAAAATGAGAGAACATTTAGAAGTTGAAAAGGAAAGAAAAAATGAGTAGAGATATTAAAGAATTAGAAACGTTTTTTAATTTAAAATTTAATGATTATTCTCTTTTAGTAAAAGCTTTGACTCATTCTTCATACGCAAATGAAAATAATATTAAAAGTAATGAGAGACTAGAATTTGTTGGCGATGCTGTATTAGATTTAGCAGTTGCGAAATATTTATTTATTCATTTGCCAGACGCAGAAGGAGTATTAACAAAAAAAAGAGCCCAAGAAGTTTGTGAACAAAGCCTTTATGAATATGCAAAAAGTATTAATTTAGGAGATTATTTGCTTTTAGGTAAGGGAGAAGAATTATCGGGAGGAAGAGAAAAACCAGCCTTATTAGCTGATGCTTTTGAAGCTTTATTAGGAGCTGTTTTTATTGATAAAGGTTTTCAAGAAACATACAAAGTTCTTAATAAAGTAGTTTTTCCTGTTATTAAGAAAAATCTTTTTGAGGAAGATAAAGACTATAAAAGCAAACTCCAAGAATTAGTACAATCAGATAAAAGAACATTAAAATATGTTATTATATCAGAAACAGGACCAGCTCATGATAAAGAATTTAAGGCAAGAGTATATATGGATGAAACTATTATAATGGGTGAAGGAATAGGTAAATCAAAAAAAGAAGCTGAACAAAACGCAGCGAAGGCTACACTAAAAAAACTCGCAAAACAATAGTGAAAGGAAATAATTATGGATTATGCAATTATTAAACAAATGGTTAAAGATGAAATAATAGATTTCAATAAGTTATTATTACAAAATTATAAAAAAATCGGTTTAACTGAAATCGAAGCTTTTGTCTTGATTGAATTGCATAACCAAAGAAAAACAGGAAAAACTGTTATTTCTCCTTCAAAATTAGTAAAGAAGCTAACTATCAGTGAAGAAAAATTATTTTCTATTTTAGACGGACTTGTAATAAAACAATATTTATCTATTCATTTAGTTAAAGATAAAGATAAAAAAGAAACTGAAGATTTTTCTTTAGATAATACTATATTTAAACTAATCGAAGTATATAAAACAGGTATCAAAAATAGTATTATCCATTCCGATAATTTATATGAAACTATCGAAGAAGAAATAGTAGATATTTTAGAAAAACAATTTCAGAAGCAGTTAAAACCTCTAGAAATAGAATTAATTCAAAAATGGATAAACGAGGATAATTATAGTGTTGAAATAATTAAAAGAGCAATATTAGATGCGGTTAAAGCAAATAAGACATCCCTTAGTTATGTAGATGGTGTTTTGCTTAAGAGAAGTAAAAACAAGACTAAGTCAAAAAAAGTTTACAAACCAGAAAAATCTGAAGCATTAAAGGCGTTCTTTGATTCGTGGGAACAAAAGTAGATATTTCTAATATTGTTTACCAAGAAATCACTAAATTATTTCCTCAAGCAAGATGTGAATTAAATTACAGAAAAGATTATGAACTTTTAATTGCTGTTATTTTAAGTGCACAAACAACTGATGTTTCTGTGAATAAAATTACAGAAAAACTATTTAAAAAATATTTTAGCATTAATGATTTTGCTAATGCAAAATTAATTGATTTAGAAAACGATATCAGAAATATTGGTTTATTTCGTAATAAATCTAAAAATATAAAAAAAATGGCAGAGATAGTTGTTAATAAATATAATTCTAAAATTCCTAAAACACAGGAGGAATTAGAAAGTTTACCTGGTGTCGGTAGAAAAACAGCTAATGTTTTCTTATCAGAGTTTTATCATGTCCCAAGAATTGCAGTTGACACACATGTTAGTAGAGTGGCTATTAGATTAGGACTGGCTCGAAAGAATG
>JAOZSU010000004.1:0-15848 GCA_029939475.1 Mycoplasmatota bacterium
GAGAATAAAATTATATTTGCACTTGCAAATCCTAACCCCGAAATAAAACCTGAAACAGCTAAAAAGGCAGGTGCTAGAATTATTGGAACTGGTAGAAGTGATTATCCAAACCAAATCAACAATGTTTTAATATTCCCAGGTTTAATGAAAGGTTTAATTAAATCTAAATCTAAAATGGTAACTGATAAAATGAAATTAGACGCAATTGATGCTATAGCTAATTTAGTTAGCAACGAAGAATTGAGTTTTGACCACATATTACCTAGCATTTTTAATAAAAATGTGGTTGATAAAGTAGCTGAAGCTATAATAAAAAATAAGGCTTAAATGCCTTATTGTTTCATTATTTTCTTTAGTTCTTGATAAACCATAGCCACTGGGAATCCCATAATTGTATAATAATCACCATTAATACCTTTTACGAATTTTGCTCCATAGCCTTGTATTCCATAAGCTCCTGCTTTATCTAATGGCTCTTTAGTCGCCATATATTTAGTTATTTCATCCTCAGTTAATTTTAAAAAAGACACAGTAGCTTTACTATAAAATGTTTTAGAATACCCTTTTGTTAGTATACTACATCCAGTTAAAACTTGATGAGTTTTACCTGATAATATTTTTAAAAATAATCTAGCTTCTTCTTCATCTTTGGGTTTTCCTAAAATTTTATTATCAATTACAACTAAAGTGTCAAAACCTAATACAATAGAATCTTTATGATTTTTAAAAATAGAATATGCCTTTTGAAATGATAAATTCATTACAAGGTCTTCGAATTCAAGCTTAGGATCGATTACTTCTTCAATATCGCTTGAAATAGTTTCAAAATCATATTCTAAAAGTTTCATTAATTCTTTTCTTCTTGGAGAACTAGTCGCTAAAATGATATTTTTCATAATTCACCTCTTTGTGATTTTAAATATATTATAACAGAATCATTATTATTTTAGAAACGTTTTAATCAAAGTAATATACAACATATAAGCATCACATAATCTTGATACAATTCATATACATTAAACTTAAAATACATTGTTAAAAGGAGGAGATTTCTTTGCTAAAACAATTTAATATAGGTCTTATTGATAAAGACGATTCTTTGCTATTAGCAATCAGTGGAGGAATCGACTCAATGGTAATGTTAGATTACTTTATAAATCTAAAAGATTCTATGAATTTAAAACTATCTGTCGCTTATGTAGACCATCAAAGAAGGGAAGATAGTTATTTAGATTATCAATTAATTGATGAAACATGTAAAAAACACAAAATTCCATTATATACTACAAAACTAGAATATGAACCTCAAATAAATTTTCATAGCTATGCACATAAAAAACGTTATGATTTTTTCGTGGAAATTTGCTATAAAATTAAGGCGAATAAAATAGTTCTTGCTCATAATGCTAATGATAATGCTGAAACAATAACTATGAGATTAGTAAGGGGTTCTTCATTTGAGGGATATCGCGGTATTATGCCAATATCAACTTATAAAGATATTACAGTTATACGTCCACTATTAATGGTTTCGAGACATGAAATTATATCCTATCAAAAGGAACATAATGTAAAATATAACGAAGATAGTTCGAATTCTGAAGATAACTATACACGAAATCGATATCGTCATTATGTTCTCCCAATATTCGAACAAGAAAACCCAAAATATTTAGATAAATTTATACAATTTTCTCATTATCAAGATATTGCCTATCAGTTAATTAAAAAAACAACTACCATATATTTAAACAATAATTTGGTCAAAACAAAAAAAGGATATTTATTGAATGTTGATGATTTTAAATCCACAGAAGAAATAGTTCAAATCGAAGCTATTAAAGAAATAGTTAATACAATTACAGATAACTCGGTTGAATTAGCATATAGAAACATTATCGATATTAAAAATTTATTTTACAACCAAAAGCCTCATGTTGAATTAAAATTAAATGATAGACTTTTTGTCTATAAAACATATGATTTAATGTATTTTGAAAATACAAAACCAGAGGAATATAATTTTAGATTTTTGGTTTCGAATGAATCAACTATTACATTGCCAAATAATGATTTAGTTATAATAACTAAAAAACCAAACAAAAATTATGATATTATATTTAAATTATGTTATAATAATTTAGATTTGATATTTCCTTTAACGATTAGGAATCGTATAGATGGAGATAAAATTAAAACTACATCTGGAACTAAAAAATTAAAAGATATATTCATTAACAAAAAAATCCCAAAATTAATACGGAATAAAATTCCAATTGTATTAAATAAAAACGATGAGATTATTTTTGTTCCTAATATCTTTAAAGCTAAAACTAAGGGAAATAATTGTATTTATATTATCTATTTGGAGGAAAAATAAAATGCTTGAAAAAGATATTCAAAAAATACTTGTATCTAAAGATGAAATTGAAGAAATTGCTAAACGACTCGGAGCTCAAATCACTAAAGACTATCAAGGAAAAAAACCTTTATTAATTGGATTATTAAAAGGATGTATGCCTTTTATGACAGAATTAATGAAACATTTGGATTTATATCTTCAAGTTGAACTTATGGGAGTTCAAAGTTATCATGGAGGTACCGCTTCTACTGGAGATGTTAAAATCACAAGAGATCTTGATATTCCCGTTAAAGGAAGAGATATTATAATTGCAGAAGATATAGTAGACACCGCAAAAACTATAAGTATTATTACAAAATTATTAAAATACCGAGGAGCAAATTCAGTTGAAGTTGTTACTATGTTAGACAAACCTGCAGGTAGAGTAACTGAATTTAAACCTAAATATATAGGTAAAACTATCCCAAAAGAATTTGTTGTTGGATTCGGTTTGGATTATGATGAGTATTATAGAAATCTACCATATGTTGGTGTTTTAAAGAAAGAAGTCTATACAAAGTAGGAGGAAATTATGGCAGCAGTTCAAAACCCTAATAAAAATCCAATGAACAATAGAACAACACAATTTTTAACAATTTTGATTTTAGTTGTTATTGTAATTACTATTTTTGTTACATTTGGAAATGTTAGCTCTCCAAAAGAACTAACAAATACACAATTTGAAAGTGTATTAAATAATAACGGAGTTGAAACAATTCAAATTACACCATTAACAGGGGAAACAAACTACCGAGCTTATAAAGTTACAGGTGAATTATCTACAGGTCAAGCATATGTTACATATTTAGCGAATGATGCAGAAAAAGATCATGTTACTGATATTGTTCTAGCTTTAAATAGCGATGCTTTTGATTCTAATGATATTGTTTATACATTTGTTCCTGCATCAAGTTATAATATAGGAAATGTTATTTTCATTGTTTTAATTATCGGTGGATTTATTTTTATGTTCTACTTCATGATGAAAAATGGGACAAACGCTAATAAACAAGCATTTGATTTCGGAAAAAGCAGAGCTAAAATAAGCAAGAACCAAAAAACAACATTCAAAGATGTTGCTGGTGCCGATGAAGAAAAAGAGGAGTTAAAAGAGATTATTGACTTCTTAAAACATCCTAAACGATATACAGACTTAGGAGCAAGAATACCTAAAGGAATATTATTAATAGGCCCTCCAGGAACCGGTAAAACATTAATAGCTAGAGCTGTAGCTGGAGAAGCAAATGTACCATTTTATTTTGTTTCAGGTTCTGATTTTCTTGAAATGTTTGTGGGTGTAGGGGCTTCAAGAGTAAGAGATATGTTTAAAACGGCTAAAGCTCACTCGCCTTGTATTTTATTTATAGATGAGATTGATGCTGTCGGTAGACAAAGAGGTACTGGACTTGGTGGAGGCCATGATGAACGCGAACAAACACTAAATCAACTATTAGTTGAAATGGATGGCTTTGGTCACAATTCAGGCGTTATTATCATTGCAGCTACAAACCGCGTTGATATTTTAGACCCAGCTTTGATGAGACCTGGAAGATTTGATAGACAAATCTATGTTGGAAAACCTGATATTAAAGGTAGAGAAGAAATATTAAAAGTACATTCAAAAAATAAAAAAATTAATTCAGCGATTTCATTCAAAGAAATCGCTAGAAGAACACCAGGATTCACTGGTGCCGATATAGAAAACTTAATGAATGAGGCTGCTTTGTTAGCAGCTAGAGAAAACCACAATCAAATTGAACTATACCATATAGATGAAGCCGTAGATAGAGTTCTTATGGGACCTGCTAAAAAATCTAGAGTATTTTCTAATAAAGAGAGACAGTTTATTGCTCACCATGAAGCAGGACATACTGTAGTAGGCTTAAAACTTAAAAACGCTAATATTGTACACAAAGTTACTATTATTCCTCGCGGACAAGCTGGCGGTTACAATTTGATGTTACCTCAAGAAGAACAAACTTTCTTACAAACAAAAGAAGATCTTAAGCAACAAATCACTGGTTTACTTGGTGGTCGTGTAGCCGAAGAAATTATCTTCAATGAAATTTCAACTGGAGCACATAATGATTTAGATCGCGCTACAGCTATCGCAAGAGCGATGATTACTCAATTTGGTATGAGCGATCACTTAGGCCCAGTTACATATGAACGCGATACTGATACTGTCTTTTTAGGAAGAGATTACGGTAAATCAAAAGAATTTTCAGAAGCGATTGCGACTAAGATTGATGATGAAATAAGAGGCGTTATCAATGAATGTTATGAAAGCGCTAGAAAGATTATTAAAGAAAATATTGTTTTATTAAAAACAATCGCAAAATATTTATTAGATGTTGAGACATTAACTAAAGAAGACATCGATGAAATAGCTGAAACAGGAAAACTTGCTCGTTGGGATAATTCTGTGTCTAAAGAAAAAGATATTGAAAACGAAGAGAAAAAGGAAGAAGAGACTAAAAAAGAAGATTTACCTAAATAAATATATAAAAAGGGATACTATTTAATCAGTATCCCTAATTATTGCTAAGGAGTTTAAAATGAGACTTGATAAATTTCTGAAAGTCGCAAGAATATTTAAAAGAAGAACCATCGCAAAAGAAGTAAGTAAAAGCAATAGAATAACCATTAATAATCACCTTGCAAAACCTTCTTCAGATGTTAAAGTCGGAGATATCCTTATAATTACTTATGGCAAAAAAGTATTAACTATAAAAGTCAAGCAAATATCAACTCATGCTACAAAAGAAATGTCTGAAAGCATGTATGAAATTATCGATGAGCTTAAATTGAATTAATATATTAAATAATGTATAATATTAAAGGTGATTTAAATGAAAAAAATATTGGTTATTTTTATAAGTATATTTATTGGTTTTTCATTAATTTCTTGTACTAATCAAGAAAAAGATTATGATGTTTATGTTACTGTTTACCCTATGAAATTTGTTACAGAAAGAATTTTTGAAGGAACAGGTTATACTGTTGGTATTGTCCCAGGTGTTACCTCTCATGAAAATTCTGTAGATTGGTCTCCAAAGGAAATTATAGCTATGACTGAAGCTACATATTTATTTTATGTTGGAGCTAACTATGACCAATATATTGATTATCAAATAAATAGTATATTTATTGATAAAGATGTTCAACTTGTAAAAGTTGAAGATCAAACAGATTACATACAATTTATAGAGGGTGTTATCGATAATCATGATGAAGAAATACCTAATGATAGTTCTTTGGGAACTGATCCTCATTTCTGGGTTTCACCTTTAAAAGTTATTCAAATAACTAATTTAATTTATGATAAATTAGTATTAAAGTTTGATGATTCTAACTTTAAAATGAGAAATAACTATAATAAATTGATTGATGATTTAGAAATATTAAGTGATGCATTTCAAGAAGTCATTTCAAATGCAAACAAAATTGCTATGACTTCAACTAATATATATGGATATCTTAGAGATGATTATGGTTTTAATTATATTTCAATTTCTCCAGGATATCATGAAGAAACAGAACAATTTACTAGTCAAGAAAAAGAAGAAATTGTAAATCATGCAATAGAAAACAACATCAAATATATTATTTATGAAAAATATACTTCTTCTCCTTTATCTAATGCTGTATTTGACGAACTAGATAATCTAAATATGGATCCAATAAAGCTTGAATTTCATATTTTACAATCTTTAACTGATGAAGATATAGCAAATGGTGATGATTATATAACAGTAATGTATGATAATTTAGAATTATTGAAATTAGCCTTGGATTACCAAGAAGAATAGAGGAAAATTATGGAATTAAAATTAACTGAACAAGAGATAATTAGAAGAGAAAAAGCAGAACAATTACGCGAATTAGGAATTGATCCTTTTGGACACCGTTTTGATAGAACTCATAATACATCAACTTTTAAAAAAGAATTTGGTAAATATACCAAAGAAGAGTTACATGACATGGACCCTAAAAAAATTATTAAAATTGCTGGGCGCATAATGACGAGAAGAGTTAAAGGTAAGGCTGGTTTTGTTCATATCCAAGATCAATATGGTTTAATTCAACTATATGTACGTCAAGATGTTATAGGTGAAGATAATTATCAAATATTTAAAAAAGGTGATATCGGCGATATTATCGGCGTGAGCGGTACTCCTATGGTTACCAACACAGGTGAATTATCAATCAGAGTTGAAACTTTTGAACATTTAGTTAAAGCTTTAAGGCCCTTACCTGAAAAATATCATGGATTAGTTGATAAAGAAGAATGAAGATTCCAAAAACACTTTTATTTTGCGTTCAAAAATTATTTCTTTAATGCGAAGATATTTAGATAATTTAGGATATTTAGAAGTTGAAACTCCTGTATTACAACCAAGTCTTGGTGGTGCTAACGCAAGACCGTTTATCACTCATCACAACACATTAAATATGCCATTTTATTTACGTATAGCCACAGAACTTCATTTAAAACGCTTAATTGTTGGTGGTTTTGATTGTGTATATGAAATTGGTCGTTTATTTAGAAATGAAGGAATTGATAAACTACATAACCCTGAATTTACTACTATTGAACTTTATCTCGCATATTCTGACTTACAAGGTATGATGGATTTAAGCGAAGATTTAATTTCTTATCTAGCTAAAGAAATTCAAGGTAAAACTAAAATTACATATGAAGGTGTAGAAATAGATTTGTCAAAAGGTTGGAGAAAAATTCGTATGGTTGATTTGGTTAAAGAGAAAACTAATATAGATTTTTCTAAAATAACAGATTTTGAAACAGCTAAAAAAATAGCTTTAGAACATCATTTAACTGTAGAACCTCATCTGTATGGTGTTGGACATATTATTAATTTGTTCTTTGAAGCTTTTTGTGAAGATGAATTGATTCAACCTACTTTTGTATATGATTATCCAATTGAGATTTCCCCTTTAACAAAGAAAAATCCAAATGATCCAAGGTTTACACAACGTTTTGAATTGTTTATAAACAAACATGAATATGCAAATGCATATACAGAATTAAATGATCCTATTGATCAATTAGAACGTTTTGAAAATCAGCTTAAAGAAAAGGCTTTAGGAAATGAAGAAGCTAACGATTTAGATATGGATTTCGTGGAAGCTTTAGAATACGGTATGCCTCCAACTGGTGGTATTGGCATTGGAATCGACAGATTAGTTATGTTATTAACTGATTCTCATTCTATCCGTGATGTATTATTATTCCCGCAAATGAAGACTAGAAAATAATAAAAATGGCAGTGCTCAAGCACTAGCCATTTTTTTATATTTTATTTAAAATATCTCAAGTTGCTATTTTTCTTCTTCAATATCTTTATTGTTTTCTTCTAATAAATCTACATTTTGATCAATTACTAAATTGTCTTCTTTATTAGTAGATTCTTCTTCTGTGCTATCTTTGAAAATATAATCTTCAACTTTACACGTGTTTTTAAACATTTTCTTTGCTTGTAAAGCGACATGGTGATTTTTACCGTTCGCGATACAAGCAGCTAAACATTTATCCATTTCTTCTACATTATTCAACACTTCGTAATATTGAGCCATACGATAATTATAAATTAATTTAGTTGAAATATATCCATCATCTTTTGAATAATTTTTTTCTATTATTTCACGATAATGTTCTGGGTTGGTTTCTATATTTTTCATCGCATTTAAAACTTCTACATATCCATAAGCAAATGAAATATATTTTTTACCAACATGATCTTTAGCATTTTCAATTCTTTCTAACGCTATATCAAAAGTTTCTTGATCTTTAAGTTCATAAGCTGAATAAGCTGTAAAAGCAAAAATCAAAATATGATATACCTGATTAACTTTGTTTAAAGGTATTTGATTAAATGTTTTTATTGCTTCATTATATTCTCCATTATAATAATAAGCCATTCCTAAATATAGTCTAAACATTGACTCAATTGCCTTAGTTGGCGCATTTTCATATTCTTTTTTAACTAAAGATAAAGCTCCTTCAACATCTAAATCATAATCAATCATCATATTAAATCTTTTGGCGAATGATTGTAATGGAGCTGTAATTTTATAGCGAATATAAAAATACCCTACTGATACAACCACAAATATACCTAACCAACTATCAAAATAACTAAATATTGCATTTGTAATGATTAACCCTAAAGAAATAATTCCGTATACAATTAAATAAAGCGTATATTGTTTTTTATTCATACTAAATATCCTTTCCTACTACATATTCATTTTCAATATATAATTCAATTCCTAAAGTTTCTGCTATTTCCACAAAAATATCAGTGATGCTATAAAAATCAAATTTAGATATGTCAGCTATTCTATGTATTTCACTATCAACATATAAATTTATATTGTCAGGTACTTCTTTTAAATCTAACATCATATCTTCTAAATATTCCACTAAGGTATCCATTATTTTTTTGTTATAGGATATTTGATGTTCTTGTAACTCATATCTAAGATCTTCAATATATAATAGGTATCCAACAATTTTATCATATTCTAAAAAACGATGAAAATCATTTTTAAATGTGTTTTCTAAATATATTTTACATACATTAATTTGTGAATGTAGATATTCAATTCCTACTTGAAAAATTTTATAAATTTCCGTGTCGAATGATTCATTATCTGTTTCATACTTATTTTTTAAATGGTTTAAAACTTCATAAATAGGTGAAACTCTTGTATATAAAGAAGAATCATGTTCTCTTAAATTTATAATGAAATTTTGATTTTCTTTTAACCATTGTTTGTATTCTTTAATAATTATATTCATATTTACCTCTTTATTATTATACAATATTTGTAAAATAAAACCACATAGTTTATGTGGTTTATATTTATTTATGCTTTATTTGTGGAACCAAAAAGGTTCATCTTATCTTTTACAGCTTGTTGGATTGCCTTTGTTCCAGGTAATAATAACTTTCTTGGGTCAAATCCTTTACCTATTAAATCTTTGCCTTCTTCAATATATTTTCTTGTTGCTTCTGCGAATACTAATTGACATTCTGTATTAACATTAACCTTTGAAACACCCATAGTAATTGCTTTTTTAACCATCTCATCAGGAATTCCAGTTCCACCATGAAGCACTAAAGGTGTATTTCCTGTAACTTTATTTATTTCAGAAAGAATTTCAAAATTTAATCCTTTCCAATTTTCAGGATATTTGCCATGAATATTACCAATTCCAGCAGCTAAAAAATCAACACCTAAATCAGCTATCATTTTACATTCCATTGGATCAGCTAATTCTCCGCCGCCAATAACACCATCTTCTTCTCCGCCAATAGCGCCAACTTCAGCTTCCAAAGATAACCCTAATTCTTTTGTTTTATTAACCAATTCTTTTGTTAATTTAATATTTTCTTCAATTGAATAATGAGATCCATCAAACATTATTGATGAAAATCCAGCTTCAATTGCTTTTAAAGATCCTTCATAACTTCCATGATCTAAATGCAAAGCAACTGGAACGGTGATGTTTAAAGCTTCAATCATTGCCTTAACCATATCCGCAACTACTTTATATCCTGTCATATATCTAGCAGCACCTTCAGAAACTCCTAATATTACTGGAGAATTCATTTCTTGTGCTGTTAATAATATTGCTTTTGTCCATTCTAAATTATTAATATTGAATTGCCCGATTGCATATCCATTTTTATATGCTTTATCAAGCATTCCTTTTGCATTAACTAGTGCCATAATTTTAGCCTCCTATATATTTTATACCTATATCATTATACATTTATATATAAAAAATGTAAAGAAATTTTACTTTAAATAGATATGTCTTAATTATGCTTAAAATGATATTTTAACATTAAAATAATCTCGTTTATTCATAAGAAAAAGCAAAAAAAGAGATGAATTTTTCATCTCCAGTAATTTTATTATCATTTAAATGATTCTTCTCAATCGTCAGGTGAGTTATTCCATTGTAAATCAATAGATGCTTCAGGATTTGTATATGGTGAAAATAATTCTCCATTATTGCCTTTTATTTCAATATCTTGAATTAATAAATCTCTTATATATAACCCTGTATCAATATCACTATCACTTCTTACATCATCTAATTGATTCCAATAATAAACATAACTTATAATTGCAACTTGATAAGTTTTTGAAGAATCTAATAATACTCCATCTGCGATTTCATAATAGAGATAACTATTTGATATAAAATCCATAACTTGATCATATGTCATTTCAACTAACCAAATAGTATTATCAAATGGACTAATTTCATATAGTTGTGAAATAGTTACATCCTCACCTGCAGTGATATTACCAGTAGAACGAATTCCTCCATCATTGGCAACTGCAATATCAGCTCCAGTAGCAGCTAACATAACATTTGCAGTCCACGGTTCTAATTGAGATTTTGAAGTGATGGTTTCTCCAGCAACTGCTAAAACAGTATCTTCTAATCCCGCTTCAGTAGTCTCAATATATGTTTCAATTTGTTCATCATAATTTGTTCCAGCACTATCAACATTAACTAATTTTACAGAATAATCCATAATTTCCATGCTACTAGTATCAATACTTAATTCAATCTCCCCAAATGCATTTCCATAAGCTCCTGCTTGTACCATTAGTAGTGGAGTTCCGTTATATCGTGAGATTGATCCTGTTTGATAAGAATGAGTATGCCCATTAATTACAATATCAACTAAATAATGACCACTATTATCTTTTAATTCCGCAAGTTGTTCATTGTAATAATAATTTTCGATTCCCGATGTAGTGCCGCCATGAATATTAACTATAATTATATCTACTCCGTTATCCTTTAAATCGCTCGCGATTGAAGCAACAGAATCAACTATATCAGTATCAAAATAATAATCTTCTACTTTATCATAAGAAATAGAACTATATACACTTCCTATATAGCTGATAACACCAACTTGAATTCCTTCACGTTCAATAACGGTATATTGAAATACATTACCCCCAAATACAGTTAATAAACTATCATCACTATATAAATAAATATTGGCGTTTAATAAAGGAAAATTAGCCTCTCCATTCTCTGTATTGCCATCAAAATATTGTAATATTGTATCAATTTCCCAATCAAATTCATGGTTTCCAATTCCCATTACATCGAAATTCATCATATTCATACATTCAATGACAGCTAATCCATTTGTCATATTAGAAATTGCGGTTCCTTGAAACATATCTCCATTTGCGATTAATATTACATCATCAGATGGATCTTCATTTCTAATTTGATTGATTAAAAAAGCCATATTTGATAAACCACCTGTCCCATCATCATCTTGAAGAATATATCCATGCAAATCATTCACACTTAATATTTTTAAATCCACAATTTCTGGTTCTTCAGTTGTTTCAGTTGTGGTTGATTCTTGTTCAGTTGTGGTTGATATAGTGGTTGTTGGTACAGTTGATGTTTCAGTTTCTAGAGTGGTTGTTTCAGTTGTAGTATTATTAGTTGTTGTTGTTGAAGTAGTTATTTGTTCAAAGGTAGTAGTTGATTGAAGAGTAAAATCACATCCAATCAAAAAAGTACCAATTAAAATAATTAAAAATATAGTTAATTTTCTTTTCATAATTTCTCCCAGATAAATAAATTATAATTACATGCCATATGAAGATTATAGTTTATTTATATATAAAAAGCAATAAAAGTTACTTATTAAAAAAGTTCAACCGAAATTGAACTTTTTGTCTAAATATTATTTTCCAGATACAATCATTGAATTAATTTTAACTGGTGGACATGTAATTCCAAAATAGGTCATTTTTGTTTTATTACCTACCATTACAACATCTTTTAACATTGTTAAGAAATTACCAGCAACAGTGATTAAAGCAACTGGTGAAACAATCTTTCCATCAACGATGTGATATCCAGCAGCTTGTAATGAAAAATCTCCACTTACAGGGTTAGCTCCAGCGTGAGCTCCTTGTACATTTGTAATATATAATCCATCTTTGATTGATTTAACCATATCTTCAAATGAGGTTTCTCCAGCTTCAACTTTTAAATTAACTGCAGAAATTCCTCCACCAAATCCATTTCCAGTTGAATTTACGCCATCTTTCTTAGCTGTCACAAGATTATGTAAATAGGTTTTTAAAACTCCTTTTTCAATTAAATACTTTCTCTTTGTAGCTACTCCTTCGTCATCAAATGATCGACTGCTAGCGCTTTTTTTCATAAATGGATCATCTATTACATTAACCAAATCTGACCCTACAGATTGTTCAAGTTTATCTTTCAATAATGATAAACCTTTTTGAACAGCATTAGCAGAAAAAACATTTTGAAATGCCGAAAACAATGTTGCTAATGATAAACTGCTAAATAGAATTTCATAATTTTTGGATACAACTGAATCAGCCCCCAAAGAATTTAATGCATCATCTGATATTTCTTTAACAAATTCATCAACATTATAATCATTAAAGTCATTAGTTATTTTAGCATCAAATCCAGTTCTTTGATCTAACCCGTCACTAACTATAACTTCACCAACTACATAACTAGAATTGGCTTTATTTTCTAGATTCAACCCTTTTGAATTTCTTAGAATAAATGAATTTGTAATTTCAGTATAACTTGTTTCTACATGTTTAATTCTTTCATCATATTTATGAAACTTAGTATCTAATGTTTTAAGTAAATCTATTTTTTTACTTACATCTAATTTAGCTAAATCCTCATTAAATAAACCTTCAACTTTAGTGTATTCTTTATCACCTTCATAGATGATTGCATCATCTTCTGAATCAATAACTTTAGCACTTTCAATAATGGTATCAAGTATTTCATCAATTAAATCATTTTCCATAACCTCTGTGCTATAAACACCCATTTTTTTGTTAAAAATCCCTTTAACAATTAGTTTAGAATTATCTGCAATTTCATATTTATCTACATCACCTTCATATATGGTAATGCTTAAATTAGTAGAGTTTGATAAAGAAATTTGAATGTCTTCTATTCCTTTTGCTTTGGCTTGTTTAAATAATTTATCAATATCCATCATTTTAATTACCGCCCTTTCCGCCAACAGTTATTTCAGTAACTCTTATTGTTGGTTGTCCAACATCTGCTGGAATGGAACCTGATATAGACCCACACATACCTCTTGCACTATCTAGGTTATCTGCAATCATATCTATTTTAGTTAATATTTTTCCTCCATTACCAACAAGAGATGCCCCTCTTACTGGTTCAGCTATTTTACCATTTCTAATCATATATCCTTCCATAACAGAGAAATTAAAATCTCCATTACCTGGATTAACAGATCCTCCACCTAATTTTTTAGCGAACAATCCAAATTTTGTAGCTGCGATAATTTCTTCAAATTTTGATTTTCCATTATCAATAAATGTATTACTCATTCTAGATGTAGGAGCAAATTTATAATTTTGTCTTCTAGATGAACCTGTGGCTTCAGTTTTCATTCTTCTACCGTTAAGTTTATCAATCATATATGATTTTAATATACCATTTTCAATAAGAACTCTTCTTTGTTGAGGGTATCCTTCATCATCATAGTTTGCTGAACCCCATCTATTTTCTAAAGTTCCATCATCTATTGCGGTAACAATATCAGAAGCTATTTTTTGTCCCATTTTACCACTAAACACTGAAGCGTTTTTAGCAACTGAAGTAGCTTCTAATGAATGTCCACAAGCTTCGTGGAATATTACTCCACCAAATCCATTATGAATAACTACAGGCATAACTCCGCTTGGGCATTCATCAGCATTTAGCATGGTAACTGCAACTTTCGAAGCTTCTCTAGCATATTCTTCAATATCTATTTCATCAAATAAATATTCATATCCTTTACCTGACCCTGGTCCTACACTTCCGGTTTGCATAACGCCTTCTTTTGCTGCAACTGAACTGATACTAATTCTTTCTCTATATCTTGTTTCAGTAACAAATCTACCTTCTGAATTAGCAATCAAAACTGTTTGTGTTGAATCAATTAAGTAAACTGAAACTTGTTTGATAGCTTCATCATACTCTGAAGCGGCTTTATATGCTTTTTTCATTAAAGCAACTTTTTCAGTTAGAGAAACATCTTTAGGTTTAATTTTAGCTTTATGTCTCTTTCCGACTTCAAGTTCCATTAAAGGTGTTCTTTTTATTATAGTATCAGTTTCAAATGATTTAGATAAATCTTTAGCTAGTTTTAATAAATCTTCAGGATTTTGGCTGTTAGTATATCCATAAACAGTTTGTAATTTCTTAGCTAAGCGAATACCAACTCCGCGTATTTTACTGCTATTTGCTTTTTCTAATCTTCCCGAAAGAGATTGAAGCATAGTTGAATCCGTTTCTTCAACAAAAATTTCTGCGAAATCAGCTCCACGAGATAATCCAGCATCAAGTAAATCTTCAATTAGTTTTTTCTCTAATAACATTTTTTCCTCCTTGTATATTTATATTAAAATAATAACACATTTTCTATAATTTTAATAAAAAGATATCTTCACATATTATAAATATAATTCTGTATATTTTTCTTTTAGATATTGAATATAATATTTAGGGTTAAATTCTTCCTTCGTTACTTCTAACAAAAGCTCCTTAGGACTCTTACTAGAACCAAATTGATGTATTTTTTCTTTTAACCATTTATTAATTTTATCTAATTCATTATTGCGAACAATTTTAGGTATGTCTAAATCCTTTTTCATCGCATAATAAAATTGTGCAGCATAAGCTGATCCTAAAGCATATGTTGGAAAATATCCAAACATTCCACCGCTCCAATGAACATCTTGTAATACTCCTTCGCTATCATTTTTAGGTCTTATCCCAAGATATTCTTCTATTAAATCATTCCATATTGTAGGTAAATCATCAACTGTAATTTCCCCTGACATTAATTTTCTTTCAATTTCATAACGCAACATTATATGTAAGGAATATGTTAATTCATCAGCTTCTATACGTATTAATGAGGCTTCTACTTTATTAACTGCTCTATACATATCTTTTGGTGTAATCCATTTACTTTGTTCTGGAAATATTTCTTTAAATTTATCTAGATTTGCCTCCCAAAACTCCAAACTTCTACCGATGATGTTTTCATAAAATCTTGATTGAGATTCATGAATTCCCATTGAAGTTCCACCATGTAATAAAGTATCATCAAAATCAGTAGATATCTGTTGTTCATAGGTTGCATGGCCTAATTCATGAATTGTCGCAAAAATACTAGAAAAAACATATCTTTCTAAATATCTAGTAGTAAATCTAACGTCTTGAGGAGATGTATTCCAAGTAAATGGATGTACTGACTTTTTCATTAAACCTCTATCGCGATTAAATTTCATTACGTCCACTAAATACTCACAAAATTCTTCTTGTTTTTTAGGATCA
>JAOZSU010000120.1:0-4286 GCA_029939475.1 Mycoplasmatota bacterium
TTGCATCTTCAATTATATAAATTCTTGGACCTTTTTCAATGGATTTCTTAGAAAATTCAGTTAATAAAGATTGTATTTGATTCTTTTTAATTACTTTGCCTTGTGGCTGAATAAAAAACAAATTAGGATGTGTTTTATTATCTACTCTACGGCAATTATGACATTCATTACATGGGTTAAATCCATTGGGATTAGTACACAATAAAGATTTCGCAAATAAAAATGCAGTGCTTTTCTTTTTTGTCCCATTAGCACCTTCAAAAATATATGAATGAGAAATGCGATTTAATCTGTGACTATTAAACATAATTTTCGCAATTTCATTTTGAAATTTTTGAACTTCTTCCCATGATTTAAAAATCATAAATTGCTCCTTCCTACAGAATAGTTCGAATTAATTTAATTGCTTCTTTTACAACTTTATCTTTTGTAGCTTCACCGTTGATTTTTTTAATTCTATCTGGATATAATTCAATTAGTTTTAAATATCCATTATAAATCTTTTTATGAAAATCAAGTTGTTCTAAATCCAATCTATTAATTTCTCTATTTGGAGATTCAAAAACTCTTTTAAGTCCAACTTCTGGTCTTACATCAACAAATATTGTCAAAACAGGAAATTGATTCTCAATTGCGAATTGATTTATTTTTAATACTTCATCAATTCCTAAATTTCTTGCAATTCCTTGATAAACCAAAGAACTATCGACAAAACGATCACAAAGAACAATTGTTCCTTGTTGTAATGCTGGAATAACTTTCTCAACTAAATGTTGGCGTCTTGAAGCCGCAAATAACAAGGCTTCTGTACGTGCATCCATTTCTTTATGCTCTACATCAAGTAAAATTTCTCTTATTTTTTCAGAAATACGTATTCCACCAGGCTCCCTAGTTATTAATACTTTATATCCTAAATTTTCTAGAAATGATTTAACTTCTTTAATAACTGAAGTTTTTCCTGATCCTTCTGTTCCTTCGAAACTAATAAATCTACCTAACATATATTCACCTGCTTTACCTTTCTATTATCTCATAATTATATTGATTTTTAAACAAAATTATTTCAATAATATATATTCATATGTTACAATATACAAGAAGGAAGTTAGATTATGCTTATTGAAATTAGAAATTTATCATTCGCTTATGGCCATAAAACTGTAATCAATGGATTATCTCACACAATTAATCCTGGTGATTATTTAGTAATTAAAGGCAAAAACGGATCTGGAAAGACTACTTTAATTAAATGCTTATTGGGAATCAATCCGGTAAAAAACGGAATGATTTTTTTCGATGGTAAAGATATTAATTCTTTTAATAACTGGCCTAAATTTGGTTATGTTAGTCAAAATCTTGATGATTTTAATTATGAATTTCCTCTTACCGTAGAAGAATTACTTAAATTTTCTACAGTTACAAAAGCTTCAAAAAAGAATTATTTAAAACTATTAGATCAAATGGGGATTTTAGATATTATTAACCAAAATATTAATTCTTTATCTGGTGGGCAATTACAAAGAGTATTTATTATTAGAGCTATGTTAAATAATCCAGAAGTATTAATTCTTGATGAACCTACCGCTTCTATTGATAAACAGAATACTGAATTCTTTTATCAAACAATTAACGAGCTAAATAAACAAGGTATTACGGTTATTTTAATAACTCACACAGAATTTATCTCACATATTAATTATACCCATCTTTTAACTATGTCTTTAGATTTAACATTTAACATAGTTACGAATGATAAGGAGGATAATTAATTATGCTTACATTATCCTTTTTACAAGACCTATTCCAACAAGATTTCATGTTGAGGGCTTTATTAACTGGTATAATTTTAGGGGCATTAGCTCCGCTTATAGGTTCAATTGTCGTTGTAAGAAGACTATCTTTTATCGCAGATACTTTAGGACATTTCTCTTTAGTTGGTATTTCTGTAAGTTTATATATATCTACATTCGGTATATCATTTTTCTTAGAAAAACCCCTTTATCTCGGATTGGTTTTTTCAATAATTGGTGGTATTTTAATTGAATCTTTTAGGCGATCGTATAAAAATTATAAAGAAATATCAATGGTTATCGTTATCAGTTTAGGTTCCGCTATGAGTGCTATATTCTTTTCATTAGCAAAAAAAACTGGATCTTTATATCAATATTTATTTGGATCCATATTAACTGTAACAAATTATTATTTAATTTTAATTTTTATAACCGCCATAATTATTTCTATTTTATTTATTTTATTTGGCAAACAAATATTAGCTGTAAGTTTCGATGAAACAACCGCTAGATTTCTTGGAGTTAATGTAAGTTTATTTCAATTTATATTTATGGTTGTTTTATCAATGGTTGTTTCTGTATTATTAGAATCCGTTGGAGTACTTCTAATTTCTTCAATGATGATTATCCCTGTAGCTGCAGCTATGCGCTTTGGGTGGAGTTTTAAATCAACTTTAATAATTTCTATTGTCTTTTCAGAATTATCAATTCTTTTAGGTTTATGGATGGCATATTCTTTTATTATTCCAAGTGGAGCAGCTATTGTTTCTATTAATATTTTAATTCTTCTAATAGTTTCCATTGTTAGAAAAATTTATATACATAAAAATTTGTCGAAACTTGATACATTAAAATAAAGATGAGTATTTAAGCTCATCTTTTTTTAATAAGTAATTTTATTTAAATATAAACCTGATGCAGGAGCTAAATGTTTTGTATGTTTCCTGCTTTTTTCATCTAAAATTTCAGAAATATTCATTTTTAAATGGCCTTTAGATACTTCTACTAAAGTATAAACCAAAATACGAATCATATACCGCAAGAACCCATCGCCTTCAAATACAAGACTAATTAAAGACCCCTCTTCTATGACTTTTGCATTAAAAATCGTTCTTATTGATGAAATTGGTTGTCCTTTACAAAAGCTCAAAAAATCATGGGTTCCTATTATTTGTTCTATCTGTTGTTTCAAAACATCAATATTTATATCATCAATCTGCCATTCGTATTTAATCATAAAGGGATTTTTTTCTTTTACCCTAATTCGATAAACATATTCTTTTTTAGAAACATCATATCTTGAATGAAATAAAGGGTGAACTGATTTTACTGAACTAACATATATGTCCTTAGGTAATTGATAATTTAATAAAGCCTTCCAACGTGAGGGAGTTAATTTATTAAAAGCATCAAAATGAAATACATATTCTAAAGCATGAACACCTGCATCAGTTCTTGAAGCACCATGAACTGATGTTCTAATATTATTTATACTAGATATTGCTTTAAATAATTCTCCTTGAATTGTTATTTGATTCTTTTGGATTTGAAATCCTGAATATCTACTGCCATCATAACTTATTATGGCTTTATATCTATTTGTACTTATTGAGTTACTAATTACAATAATTCTTTTTATTTTTTCACCATTAAACCCCAATTTTATGGGATTTCCTAATGAGTTATATCCATATAACATTTGAGAATTATCAATGCTTTCTAAATTTAGTTCATTAAATAATTCATGATGATTTGTAATAAATCCATTTACATTATTTTTCCCTAATATTATATTTTCATTAAATTTTAAGCCAATTTCATCATCTAATTTATCTAAAGTAAATTTTATCATGTCATTACCCTCAATAAAATCGTACCAATAAAACATAATGTTATAAACACCGCTGAATACACATCAATCATTGAAAATCTTAATATGTTTATTCTAGTTCTCTTTTCTCCTGGCACAAAATTTCTTGATTCCATTGCATCAGCTAATTCTTCACTTCTTATAAATGCAATGATAAACATAGGAACTAATAAAGATATAATTTGTTTCATTTTATCCTTTAATTTCCCCTCACTAAAATCAGCTCCTCTGCTTGCTTGAGCAGCCATTATCTTCTGAGCTTCATCAAATATAGTTGGGATATAACGCAAACTTATAGAAATTATTAATGCAAAATCTTCTGAATTAAAACCAATTTTTTTCAAAGGATGCATTAAGCTTTCCATACCTTGAGTTAAATCTGTAGGTTTTGTAGTTAATGTCAAAATTGTTGTTAAAGTTATAATAATTAATAATCTTAGAACTACAAAAATTGACATTTCTACTCCTTTTTCATAAATTGTTAATCTAAAGGAATAAAAATCTTGTCCTATAGACAAATATCTAAAATTAAAGTATAAAGCTAAAACGAATATGAAAAATAATAATATTTTAAATTTACCAATTTTCAAAAATAATCGCCATATAATAAATATAACAATGCTGGA
>JAOZSU010000121.1:0-4285 GCA_029939475.1 Mycoplasmatota bacterium
TTAAATTTAAGATATTACCTTCAATATGTATCGCATCAACTGGGTTTGGACGATCTAATACAACCACTCTTTTATTATATTTCTCACAAGCCATTAAAGCATAAGCCATTGTATAAAGATAAGTATAATATCTAGCCCCTACATCCTGAATATCAAAAACTAATACATCAATTTTATCCATCATTTCCTTAGATGGACTTCTGCTTTCTCCATAAAGAGAATATACCATTATACCGGTTTTTGAATCTTTATAACTATCTAGTTTAACCCCAGCTTGAATATCGCCTCTAATGCCGTGTTCTGGAGAAAACAAAGCAACTAAATTAGTATGTTCATTTAAAATATCGATAGTAGAAACTAAATCTTTATTAACTCCTGTTGGATTAGTTATAAGCCCTATCCTTTTACCTTCAAATAAATCAAGATAATCGAAAATTCTATCTATTCCTGTTTTAACCATTTTTATTTTTCAAACTTTCTAAATATAATACTATTCTTTTCGTCATTAAAACATTAAGCAATAATGAAATGCTTAATCCGAAGAAGATAAATGCAAAAGCCGTTAAAGCATTAGGATAAGCTAGTAAGAGAAATGGAGATAAAGTAATCACAACTAAAACTAAAGTAATCCAATAATACTTACCAGCTAAGAAAAATGCTAGCTTGATAAACTTAATTATTTTGAGTTTAGTATAAACTCTTAATATAATAATGCTAAACAAAGTAATCGCGAACCATATAGCCATTAAAGCTAAAGAAACATAATGTCCGATTAAAAGAAATGTAGTCTGTCTTAACTCTAAGCTTAAATTATAATAACGAGTATTAAAATAAAGCAAAACAAAGACAAAGATTATAACTAATTCGATTAAAACTTTTCTTCCAAAAGCTTCCTTAAAATACCTGAAATAATCTTTAAATAACTTAGGATTTCTCTTTTCAATATAGTCATTAAACATGTTATAACCTGCAGAAACAGCAGGTAAAACAGTAATAATTGGCAAGCTAAAGAAGATCATCATAACATTTAACATAATCAAACGAATGACCCAATCAGCTATTTCGTTGATTTTCGAATTAAATAATTTTTCAAACATAATATGTCCTAACCAACAATTCCCGTCCTTTCAATAGATTCAACGAATTGTTTTTGTACAAATAGATACATTATAAGTAGTGGTAACATCATAAGCAATGCGGAAACATTGCTAATTAAAGCTAAGAATAATGGATTTTCCCAAACATTTTGTCCAATTAAACTAAGTCCACCAGTATAGAACAAAGCTTGGTACATTCCTTCAGCTGCATTAATAAGCTGCATTGTTAGCAATGGAAACTGTTCAGTAGAAACATTGAATATAGCTACGTAATAAGCATCATTCCATTGCCATACAAAGGCAAATAATGCGACAGTCACAAGCGCACCTCTTGCGTTTGGCAACATAATATTCCAAAATGTTCTAAATACTCCAGCTCCATCCAGTTGCGCAGATTCTTCAAGTTCAATAGGCAACCCTCTGAAAAACTGACGGAAAATGAAGATAAATATACCACTTCTTATACCCATTCCAAGGCCACTCATTATATAGATGCTTGATTCTTTACCAATTAAATTTAATTCTCTAAAATATAAGAACTGAGCTAATGATAAAGCTTGAGGTGGTGTAATTATAGTTATAATAACAGCGATAAATAATATATTACTTCCCTTAAATCTTAAACGACTAAATGCATATCCTGCAAGAGCGGTTGAAAAGATTTGTAAAAGCATCGCTATAAAACTTAATTTAAAAGTATTTAATAAAGCTCTCCAATAATCCAAAACTACCATAGATATTTTAAGATTCATAAGCGACCAATGTTCTGGTATCCAAATAACTGCTGGATTATTAACATCTTCTGGGGCTCTTAAAGCCATAGAAATCTGTTGGATAGTTGGAAATAAAATTACGAAACAAAGACCAAATAAGATAATAAATCTCAAAAGCTTCATTGTAAAACTACCAATTTTGCGTTCCCATACTAGTTTTGTTTTAGGTTGTTTAAAATAATCATTTAACCTTTTAAAAATATTATTTATATATTTTAACAATTTAGTTTTCATAATGAGAACCTCCTATCTTTAAAGCTTTAGCAATTACCGCTAAAATTAATAGGATTAATATAATCGTAGAAACATAAATCCAAGCCATCGCAGCACTTTCTCCCCAACGATTAGAATTACCTAATTCCTGTGAAATAATTTCACTTACAGAAGATGTTAAGAAAGTATCAACCAAAGCATAAACCGTCACAGTTATTATGTGAGGACTAACATTTGGCAGAGTTATAAGCCAAAACATTTCATAACCTGTAGCTCCTTCTATCTTAGCTGCCTCGTAAAGATGTTTTGGCACTGATTGAATGGAAGCTAAAAACAAGAGAATTGGAACACCTGCTAAAGATAAAATCGCGTAAATTCTACCAATCAAACCGACAATGAAATTTATGAGCCATGGCATCATGCCAGTTTGAAGAAGATAAAACTCAAGATCAAATATCTGAGTTGAACCCTGTTCCTTTAATAAATTAGCTATTGCGTCGCCTCCACCAAGCGCGCTCGCTACAGCTGCGCTGTTTAAAATAACTGGAATGAAGAAAACTGCTCTTACAAAGGCACGTCCCTTAAACTCCATATTAAGCATTACAGCGATAAATAAACTAAAAATTAAAAGTACAGGTATATTGATTAATGCATCAAGTGTTGTGTTGATTAATTCAACTCTAAAACTAGTTGTCGAAGTAACCTGTTCATTCAATGCATAGAAATAATTATTAAATCCTACAAAAGTAGAAATAATTCCATCAGGTGTTGGTTCTAAACTGAAAAAGCTATAGTATAAACTTCGAATAAAAGGAATCAAGAAAAACATAGAAAATCCTATTAACCATGGTGCTAAGAAAATAAATGCCCAGATTAATTTTTGTCTCTTATACCCCTTTAATCCCTTTTTCTTCTTCTTAGGTGCTAGGAGGCTTTTTCTCGCAAGTTCTAATTCTGCCATATTACTCTCCTCCTATCACTTTATAAGACATTGCAGGCAAATCATATCCTAAAACATCATCTACCTGATTTAAATTGTAATTAATAAGTATTTCTAACCCATTAGAATAAGTGACTTTAAAGACATTATTACCAACTCTTTCGTGCCCAACTAAATAGCCATCATGAATTCCTAATTCATCTAGCTGATTTACTTGAAGCTCTATTCTATCTATCCAATTAGTATACTGGGTTGAGAAATAATAATTAAACTCAGTCTCTCTTAATTCTCTAGAATTATCATAAGACAAGGTATATTTTAAATTAGACCCAGTTTCAATTGTCTTTAAGAAATTATACTCAACAGTTCTTTCACTAGTCATATTTAAACTTACAGTTGAATAATCTACTTTTCCAGCCAAAACTAATTGCAATAGAGGTATTTGATAATCTAGTATCGCATATAAAGTAGTTTCCATAGGTAAGTCGGTTATATAGTTGCTATAAGGTATAGCAAAACCTAATGGATCTGATAATATTATCTTTTTATCCATATTTTCTAAAATAGATTGTTGAATTCTTAAACTATCTTCTTTATAGAGTTGAGGATCTTTATAACTTCCGCCTAAAACACTACCTAAGAAATCATAGGTTAAGGTATCGCCATCATAATGTGATAATAAATCATTGTTTATTTCTTCTAAATAAAGCGGATTGATAATATAATCATCCTTAAATTTTAAAACTGAAGGTGCTTCACTATACGGAAGCTTTGAAGGCAAGTGATAGGTAAACAACATAGACATACTGCCATCAATTCTCTTTGACGAATATCTATAATTATCAAACATTTTATTGAAATCATTAGTAGCTAATAATCTTATGCTTGGATAGATTTCAATATTGTTTTCTCTTGCATAGTCAAGCAATGAAGAATATCCTTTATTGCCACCTAAAACGCGTTCTATATCAAAATCATTAGCTATACTTGAAGACATTCCTCCATTAATCATTCCCTTATATATCACATTGACATTTTTTACGCCTCCAGTAGCTAATTCCTTTAAGATTATTTGACTTTCACTAAAAGTAGTCAAAGATTTAGTTCTATAATAAGGCACACCTAAGAAGAATGATTTGCTTTCATAAGCGCCTAAGAACTCTATAGTACATAAAGTATCTCTTGTATTATCAACACTATCAAAACCAAAATTATCTTCTAAATAAGTTCTATATGCCTTAGCGATATGAATATAATCAGCT
>JAOZSU010000005.1:0-15590 GCA_029939475.1 Mycoplasmatota bacterium
ATTTTCAAAATGAAGCATTGGATCAAAATGAAATCCCAGCCAGTAGCCAGCCTCCTGACACCGGACAGCCGCGGTTAATCGTTCATCAATATTCGGTGTTTTGAATTCCTCATTATTCCGGGTCTTTTCAGCGTTAAGTGACCAACTCACAACCGTTCGTCGATTGTGAGCTAAATCCAATAAATCATCCGTCGTAAAAACTGAATTATCAGTCTTTTTCAAAATAATTCTATTGGGATTTGTATTTGTAAAAGAATAGTTATTATTATAACTTACTTCTTGCATAGCTAATTGATAAGCTCCATAAGATAAAGCAACAAAAAAACTAAAAAAAGTAAAAACTAATAGCATCAACAATGATTTTTTTGGTACTGCCAATAGATTTCTCATTGATATTTTAAGATAATCTATAAATTTAATCTGATGTTCCTCATCAGGAATTGTTGGTAAATTTAATTTTTCAACTTTTTTTAAGTTTATATCTTCAACTATTTCTCCATCATAAATACGTATTTTTCTTGTGGCGTATTTTTCAACTTGGCTAAAGTCATGAGTAACTATAATAACTAGTTTTTCTTTTGATATTTCATATAATAAATCAATAATCTGTTTAGCCGACTTAGAATCTAGGTTCCCTGTAGGCTCATCAGCCGCAATAATAGGACAATCCTTCGCAAGAGCCCTAGCAATTACAACTCTTTGCTTTTGGCCTCCGGATAATTTCGTAGCCTTGTGATTTATATGATCTTCTAATCCAACTCTTTTAATTATTTCTCTAGCTTTTTTATGTATTTTTTCTTTTGGATACCCCGATAAAATCAAGGGAGCTTCAACATTTTGTAATACAGTATATGAATCAATTAAATTATAATTTTGGAATACAAATGCAATATATTTCTTGCGATAATTTTCCATATCAGATACAGAAAAATAAGATGTTTCTTCTCCATTTATATACATCTCGCCATCTTCATAAGAATCTATTCCTGAAATAACATTTAATAATGTTGTTTTTCCAGATCCTGATTCTCCAACAATAGCTATAAATTCATTCCTATATAATTCTAAATTTATTTTTCTAAGACCTAAAGCGACTACATTGTTTGTATTGTAATACTTAGAAACATTAACTAATTTTATCATTGTTATGTCCTTTCAAAAGAAATTGATTAATTTTATTTTATTTTATTATAGCATAGAAATAATGCTTTACAAAGATTATAAAAAGAAAAGCCAGACTATAAGTCTGACCTAAATCACTTCTACTTCTGTAAAGTCTAATTCCATCGCCGTTTGACGTCCAAACATTTCGATCAAAACGTGAACCTTACCTCTTTCTTCATCGATACTTTCAACAGTTACAATTTGTCCTTCTAAAGTTCCAGAAGCAACTTTTACTTTTTGTCCAGGTTTAACATTTAATCTCTGAACAGCTAACATACCACATTTCTTTAGAATGGGATTTATTTCATCTGGTTTAAGAGGGATAGGCTTAGTACCTCCACCACTAGAACCTAGGAATCCAGTAACTCCCGGTGTGTTTCTTACAACAAACCAAGAATCATCTGTAACAATCATTTCAATGAAAACATATCCAGGAAATATTTTTACCTTTTTTTCTTTAATAGTTCCATCTGCTTTTTTTTCTATCTTTAATTCTTCTGGAATCATAACTTGGAAAATAATATTTTCCATGTTCATTGATTCAATTCTACGCTCTAAATTTAATTTAACTGAATTTTCAAACCCTGAATAGGTTTGAACAATATACCATAATCTTTTTGAATTATCCATTTAATTTTCTTCTTCTACAAGCTGTATAACCAGTTAAATAATGGGTCATACGCAAAGGATAATAATACAAAAAAGATTGCTAGAATAATTAAAAATAGAAATACTCTAGTAGAACTACTAGCTAATGTTTTAGCATCTGGCCAAGTAACTTTTTTCATTTCAATAAAACTTGGTTGCAAATAAGGAATTAATAAGTATATCAACACTAAAGTTCCAATTAAAATAAGAAAGACACCAGTTAAAATTCTTCTTAACTTAGTTAAAAAGAAGAAATCAATAATACCAATTCCTGAATTTCCTAATGCACTTGCCAAATCTACAGTTCCAAATTTACCTAATACAATATATACACCATACAAAATTATTACTGGTGCTAAAATAGCTAATAGCCAATTTTCAAAAGCATATTCTTTTTTTAAGATTGCCATAACTCTTGATTCTTCATGAACAGGTCTTTTCGCTTTTGAAGGCGATGAGCTTTTTTTATTTGGATTTTTTGCCATAATTGCCTCCTATTTACCTTCCTTATGGATGGTATGTTTTTTACATTTTTTACAATATTTTTTTATTTCAAATCGAAATGAATTGTCAGTTTTTTTAACTTCGTAATTTCTCGACAAGCATTCTTGACAAATCAAAACAGCTTTTTTCTTCATTTTTACCAACTCACTTGCTTTATTAAATGTATCAAAAAAACAACTAAAAGTCAAGAAAATGATTACATTAAATGTATTTTTATCTTTTTTTTAATTCTATCTATAGCATTATAAATTTTCTTCTCCGGAAAATTTAAATATTTAGCTGTTTCTTGAATTGTTCTCTTTTCAATTATTTTTATTTGAAATACTTGTTTTTCTAAATCTGATAATGTATTTAAAGCGGTATATATTTCTTTATCTGTAATATAATAGCCTTTTGATTCATTAATTGTTTCTTTATACAATAGCGGTAATTTTTCGGATAAAAATTTACCATATTTATTATGTTTATTTTTTATAGTAATAAAACGATTAGTTAGATTTAATTCGAAATATCTCATAAATGTTTTATTAAAAGATTGATCAAAGCGTTTTATTGACTTATGCATAACCATTAACGCTTCTTGAAACATATCATCATATTCATTTTGTAAGTTGAATTTTTTAATCATTTTCGCAACAAAGAATTTGTATTTATCAACCATTAACTTAAATGCTTCTTCATTTCCTTGTTTAATAAGGTCGATAATTTCAAAATCATTATAGTTGCGAAATATCATAATCTATATCTGCTTCTTTCTCAAAATATCGAAGATAAGAATGCCTGCGCTAACAGATGCATTTAGACTATTTATTGTTCCTACCATATTAATTTTAACATTATAATCTACAGTTTTCTTTAATAGTTTTGACATTCCTTTTCCTTCGCTACCTATTACTAATAGAAGAGGAGTAGAAACGTCAATTTCACGATAAGTTTTTTTCGCTTCTAAATCAGTGCCTACAGTCCAAAATCCATTTTTTTTCATTTCTTCAATAGTATTTCTCAAATTCGTAACTTTTACAATTTTCATATGTTCTATTGCACCAGATGAAACTTTAACAACTGTACTAGTAATAGTCGCAGATCTATTTTTAGGAATAATTATACCTGCAACACCACCTGCTTCTGCACTTCGTATAATAGCTCCAAGATTATGAGGATCTGTAATTCCATCGAGCATTAAAACCAATGGATTTTTAGATATATCTAAATTTTTTAAAAATTCATGCAATTCCCATGTTTTATAATCTTCTACTTCTAAAACAATCCCTTGATGATTACCTAAAAATCTTTTTTTAAATTCATGTTTTGGTAAATAACTAATAGAGATATTCTTTTGTTTAAGCTTTTCTATTATAGATAAATTTGTTCCCTCTTCGATAAAAGCATTATATATTTTTTTATTAGTACTTAATATTTCATATACAGGATTTTTACCATAAATTAATATACTCATAATTATATTTACACTCTAAACATCGATATTTCATTTTAGAGTATACTTATCCTTTCTCCTAATATTATTGTAACATAATTGAAAATTATTATTTTTGAAAAATATAATAAAAAACAAAAAGAAAAACTTATATATTATATTAAAGTTTTTCAATAATACTAAATGATTTTTTTAATAATTTATCTAGTCTATCAAATTGTGAATCTAAATATAAATATCCTATAACCGCTTCAAACCCAGTTGATGTATTATATGTAATTACATCTGAATTTTTAGGTTTATGAGTTGAATTAGAATTTCTACCTCTTTTATAAATATTAATTTCATTATCTGAATAAAAATCTTTTATCAATTTTCTAGCTATTTTAGCTTGAGAATTTGCATTTGTATATAATATTGCATTAGTATGTAAATCATTAACTTTAGTGATACCTTTATCCAAAAGATAATTTCTAACTGCTAATTCAAAATAGGCATCTCCAATATATGCAAGTGTCAATCCATTGTATTGAATCATATAATTCCTTTTTCCATCAATATTTCACGATATTGATCAGCTGATTTAAAATCCTTATTTTTTCTAGCTTCTTTCCATTTTTGATAGGTATTTCTATCTTCATTTGATATTTTATTAACTTCTAATTTAAACCCAAGAATATCAATCATATAATTTAAAGCTTTTAAAAGTTGATTTAGAATATCAAAGTTATCTTTCTGTCTAAGTGTAATATTAGTTATTTTTAACAAAGCTTGAAGTGATGTAATTGCATTAGCTGTATTAAAATCATTATCCATAGCTTCTTTAAATGAATTAACTTCTCTAATAATCTGTTCATTGGTTATATCAATATTAGGATTCATCTCATTTATAATATCCAACTTAAAAAATAGTGCTTTATAAGTTTTTTCAAGTTTTTCCCATTCCTTAATATACATTGAAAAAACATCTTCACTATAACTTAATGGTGTTCTATAATGAGTGCTTAACAAAAAATATCTAAGTGGCATTTTTTCATAAACATTTTTAACTAAGATAACATTTCCTAGGCTTTTACTCATCTTAGTATTTTTCATATTTAATCTTCCATTATGCATCCAATAACGTGCAACCCGGTGATTATGAGTAGCTCTACCTTGGGCTATTTCATTTTCATGATGAGGAAATTTTAAATCACTCCCTCCACCATGTATATCGATTTCTTCACCAAAAATACTATCAATCATTACAACGCATTCTGTATGCCATCCAGGTCTTCCTTTAGAAAAAGGAGAATCAAAATTTAACCCTTCATTAGTTTGTTTCCACAAAGTAAAATCTAATGGGTTTTCTTTATCATCATTAATATCCACTCTACTTCCAGAAATCAAATCATCTATTTTTCTATTGCTTAAAGCTCCATATTCTTTAACTTTTGTAACTCTAAAATACACATCTCCATTAATTTTATAAGCATATCCTTTATTAACTAAATTAGATATATATTTAATAATAGGCTTCATATATTCAGTAACTTTTGGTTTTGTATAATCAGTTTTACAATTTAATGACTCTAAATCATTTAAATAGGCATCAATATAAAAGCTGCTTATTTCTAGTTCAGGTTTATTTTCTTCTAATGCTTTTTTTATAATTTTATCATCAACATCTGTAAAATTAGATGCGAAATTTACCTTATAATTTTTACTTTCAAAATATCGTCTTACTGTATCAAAAAATACTGCAGGACGAGCATTGCCTATATGAATAAAATTATAAACGGTAGGTCCACAAACATACATGTTTACTTGATTTGGATGTTTTGTCTTAAATTCTTCAATTGAATCTGTATATGAATTATAAATTTTCATTTGATTTAGTCCTTTCTATGAAACATACATTATTATATTGTAATATGTTAGTATTTTCAAGCAGTTTTATTAGAATGTAAGGCAAATAAAAGGGATGCAATGCATCCCAATTTTGTTTAACTTACAGTTTTTCCTACAATTTTACTATATTAGCAGCTTGAGGACCTCTATCGCCTTCTACAACTGTAAAGCTGACAGCTTGTCCATCTTCTAAAGCACGATATCCATCGCCTTCAATAGCTGAGTAATGTGCAAAAATATCGTTTCCTTCTTCGTCGGTAATAAATCCATAGCCTTTTTCTGCGTTAAACCATTTTACTGTACCGTTCATTAAAAATCTCCTTTACCTATTGTTAGATTATATTATACAATATCTAAAATTAAAATGCAACTTTATAAAGAGATTTTGCGGTTATTTGCTATTCAATGATTTTATTATTATCTTTTGTTTCATCAATAAAGTTTACTTTGTCTATATCTTGAAATTTATTTGATATTTTTTTAACTCTATTATCAACTTTTTCTCCATCCTTCCGTAAAGTATCAATAGTGCGATTAAGTTTATTCCATTCCTCACTAAAAATACGAAAATCTTTTTTGATTTTCTTTAATTGTTCGATAATTTCTTTAGTATGTTTATTATATTCATAATTTATAATAATAGTTTGGAATGAAGATAGTAAAGGAATTAAAGTGGTAGGAGATACAATTGATACATTTTTGCTTCTAGCATATTCTATTACATTTATTAAGTCATTATGCAAAAAAGCTAAAATACCATCACTAGGAACAAACATAATAGCGTATTCTGTTGTTACTCCAGGAATAATATATTTTTTCGCAATATCAGTAACATGTAATTTTACTTCTTTACTAAAATCACTTTTTAATTTAGCTTCTTCTTGTTTAGTTAATTCTTTATTATTAATAAGTTTTGAATAAGAAGAAAAAGGAAACTTAGAATCAATAGCTATCATATTCATTGGCTCTGGCAAAAAGATAACTGCATCGGCTCTAACAGTTTCATCTTTATTGTTTTTAAAAGTATATTGAATGTTATACAATCTTTTATTTTCACCAAATATACTTCTCAATAATTGATTTAATTGAAATTCACCAAAATGTCCTCTTTCTTGATTATTAGATAAAATATCTTTTAAACTAATCATTTCTTCTGATAAGCTTTGTATTTTTTTTTGAGCATTATCTATAATTTCTACTTTTTTAGCTATTTCATTAAAGGTTTCATTAGTATCATGAAACCCTTTATAAAGTCGTTCTTCTACCTTGTTATTAATTTCAGACATCTTTTTTTCAACACTTTCATTAAGCGAAGTAAAATCTTTTTCGAGATTTTCGGTAATTTTGTCTTTAAAATCATCTAATTCATCTTTAATATTAAGTCTAAAATCTGTTATTTCATCTTTTAATATATTTTCTTGTTTTCTAAACTGATCATTTGTCATATTATTAAATTCTAACATTGACTTAGTATTACCATTATTATTTTTCATTAAAATTAATACTAAAAGAATCACAATTATTAGTGATATACCTAATACAATTAAAGATAATATTTCAGGTAAATTCATAAATTCCTCCTTTAAAATATTGGACTAAAAAGATTAAATAAGCCTTGAATAATTCTTGTGATTATACCTCTTTTTTTCCATTCTTCTAATTTGATTTCATTAGATTTTTTTAAGTCTTCATTGAAGCTATCAACTACATATTTAACAGATTCATTTTCAAAAATAGTCGTTACTTCAAAATTCAAATGAAAACTTCTGGGATCAAAATTAACAGAACCTATTGAAGCTAATTCATCATCAATTATTAAAATTTTAGAATGTACAAAATGATTACTATATTCATATATTTTAACTCCGAGATTCAATAATTGTTCATAATATGATTCAGTCGCAAATCCAACTGCTTTATAATCATGTTTCCCGGGAACTAATAATTCGATTTTAACACCATATTTAGCTGCTATTTTAATAGCTATCATCAACTCAGACTCTATAATAAGATATGGAGTAACAATCTTGATGTTTTTTCTTGCGGTATGCATCATTGAATAATAAACGTCTCTAATTAAACTATTTTCAAAATCAGGCCCTGATTCTATTACAGTAATAATTCCTTCATAATTTTCAACGGTTTTATCTAAAGGTTTATCAATAACATTGTTAGTTATATAATACCAATCTTTAATAAATACATTTTGAATACTTGAGACACCATTCCCCTTTAAAATAACATGAGTATCCCTCCAAAAACCAAAATCTTTATTCTGATGATTATATTCATCGCCTAAATTCATGCCTCCAATAAAACCGATATCACCATCGATAATAATTGCCTTTCGGTGATTTCTAAAATTAAGATTAGAATTAAATATTGATAAAGATTGAGGATCAAATATTCCTATATTTACTCCAGCATCTCTAAGCGATTTCATATATTTTTTATCTAGATATTTATTTGAACCCATATAATCATAAATTAAATATACATCTAATCCGTTTTTAGCTTTTTGTTTAAGAATATCTAATATTTTTATACCAATATTATCTGTTTTTATTATATAAAATTCCATCAAAATATATTTTTCAGCTCGTTTTAATTCTTTAGCTAAACGAGGGAAAAATACATCACCATTATTTAAAATCTCCATATAGGTATCATTTTGATAGATTGTTCTACCTGTTGTTTTATGTATAAATTCAAAAATATGAGAGTATTTAGATTTTGATAAATCGGGATTAGTTCTTTCTTCCAAACCTAAAAACGCCTTGGAAGCTATTAAAGGACGATATTTTGTTAACCGTTTAATTTGATAATCTCTTGCGAATATATAATATAACACAATTCCAACAAAAGGATTTAATAATAAAACTAAAATCCAATGACTTTTGTTATATGCATATTCTGGTTTAAGTAATATTTTGATAATCAATAAAAGAGACATTAACCAAATAATAGATAACATTATATATATGGCTAAATTATTTTTAATTAAAATTGATAATGAAGAAATATGTAAACCAATTATTAAGAAAAATGAATAGAGAAATTCCGCAAAAATCATTAAAGCAAATACCATATATCCTTTTTTCATATACATCTTTTATAATTAATTTGTCTTGAATTAATTATATATTCCTTTCTTATATATTTATATTTTTTCGCGACTATCTATAGATTATCATTCTAACATAAGTTTAACAGTATATTAATATTAGTAGAATGATTTAATCAATATAATATTACTACAAAAACAACATTATAATAATATATATTATATTTTTTAGCAATTAAATAACAAATACATTAAAAAAAAACATAGGATGTGGGGTCCTATGTTTTTTAATTGGCATATTAACGTTTACTAAATTGTGGTGCTCTACGTGCTTTTTTAAGACCGTATTTTTTACGTTCTTTAACACGAGGGTCTCTTGTGATTAATCCAGCTACTTTTAGAACTTTTCTGTACTCAGGGTTAACTTCTAATAAAGCTCTTGTGATTCCTAAACGAATCGCACCAGCTTGACCAATAAGTCCGCCTCCACGTACATTTACAGAAATATCAAATGTATTTTCGTTTGCAGTTAAAACTAAAGGTTGAGAAACATCTAATCTTGCTAATGATGAAGGAATATATTCTTCAAAATTACGACCATTAACTGTAATAGTTCCATTACCTGGTCTAAGTATTACACGAGCAACTGCAGATTTTCTTCTACCAGTTCCACGATACATTACTGATTTAGCCATAGTCTCTCCTTATCCTTTCAATTCCATAATTTCAGGTTTTTGTGCCTGATGTTTATGATTCTCTCCTGCATAAACGAATAGTTTTTTGTACATTTGATTTCCTAGTTTACCTTTTGGTAACATTCCTTTAACTGCAAGTTCAACCATTCTTGTTGGTTTTTCTTGCATCATAACTTTAGCTGTTTTTTCTTTCAAACCACCAGGATAATTTGAATGTGTGTAATATATCTTCTTGTTCCATTTATTTCCTGTTAATTCGATTTTATCAGCGTTAATAACGATAACATAGTCTCCACAATCCACATGAGGTGTATATGTTGGTTTATGTTTTCCTCTTATTACTGTAGCTACTTCTGTAGCTAAACGGCCAAGTCTCTTTCCAGCTGCATCAACAACAAACCATTTCCGTTCGATTGTTTCATTATTTGCCATAAAAGTTTTCATTTTATACCTCCTTATATATTAAAAAGGCTTGTGGGTTATAAAATAAAAATGTACCTTAATTATCATATCATTTAACAAGTTTTATGTCAACAAATTTCTTTTGACACTATAAAAATTTTTTAAGAGATTTTAGCCCCTGGGTTTAACCTATCAGATACTTGTATAACTACTAACTCTTTTTGTGAATTTTCACCAGCTAAAATCATACCTTCTGATAATTCTCCTCTTATTTTTACAGGCTTTAAATTCACAATTACTAATACTGTTTTTCCTACTAAATCCTCTGGTTTATAAAACTCAGCTATACCAGAAACTATATTGCGGACTTTATCTCCAGTGTTAATTTTCATCACTAATAATTTTGAAGCGTTATTATGTTTTTTAGCTTCTAATATTTTACCTGCTCTTATATCGTTTTTCGCAAAATCATCTATAGTTATTTCTGGCTGAATTGGTTCTATAGATATAGCATCTTTAGAATCTTTTTGTTGCATTAGATTTTTAATGACTTCAATCTCTTTTTCACTATCTAATCTAGGGAAGAGATGTTTTGGTTTTTTTATAACATCATATGTTGTTTTATATCCAAATTTAACAGTTTTAAATTCTTGATCGATTTTATCTATATTTAAGTATTCAAAAACTATTTTTGATGTTTCAATCAAAAATGGTTGATATAAAATAGTAATAATTCTAATGCTTTCTAATAAATGATACATCACAGATTGTAATACAGGTTTTAATTTTTCTTCTTTAGCTAGTTCCCAAGGAAAAGTATCATCAATTAATTTATTTGTTCTCGCAACTAAAGCGCTTAACGCCTTTAAAGCGTTAGGAATATTAAATTCATCCATATATTTTTGATATTCCATAAATGCTTGTTCAGCCACAGTCTCTAAATCATTCTCAAAGGCTCTATATTCGTGTCTATGAGAAGTTTTTTCAACATGGCCATTAAAGTACTTATTAATCATAGATATAGTTCTAGAAACAAGATTCCCATAGTCATTAACTAAATCAGTATTAATTCTATTAACATAACTCTCTGGTGTGAATAATCCATCGTTGCCATATTGTATTTCTCTTACAATAAAATAACGAAATGCATCTAATCCATAGCGTTCCACAAGAGATTCAGGATAAATTACATTTCCCTTAGACTTAGACATTTTACCGTCTTTCATTAAATACCAACCATGAACAAAAAGCCTATATTTAATAGGAATGTTTAAAGCCATTAACATAATTGGCCAATATACTGCATGAAATCTTAAAATATCTTTTCCAACAACGTGAACTACTTCATCACCATTCACCCAATATTTTTGATAAAGAGAATCATCATTTGTACCATATCCTAAAGCTGTAATATAATTGCTTAAAGCATCTATCCATACATAGATAACATGTTTAGGGTTAGATTTAACTTTAATTCCCCAATTAAAAGCTGTTCTTGAAACAGATAGATCCAATAATCCAGATTTAATAAAAGAAATAACTTCATTTCTTCTAGTTTCGGGGAAGATAAAATCAGGATGTTCTTCTATATATTGCAATAGTTGTTTTTCATATTTTGATAATCTTAAAAAGTATGTTTCTTCTTTTAAAACTTTAGTTTTAGCTCCACAATCCGGACATTTATCTCCTTCAACTAATTGTGTTGGCGTAAAATAAGATTCGCAGCTAACACAATAATGTCCAGAGTATTCTCCTAAATAAATATCATCATTAGCTAACAATTTTTCAAAAATATCTTCTACAACCAATTCGTGTCTTGGTTCTGTTGTGCGAATAAAATCATCATTATCTATTTTAAGTTGTTTCCATAAATTTTTAGCTAATTTAGCTATATGATCAACGTGTTCTTGAGGTGTTTTATTATTTGCTTTAGCTGCTTCTTCTATTTTTTGCCCATGTTCATCTGTCCCAGTTAAAAATCTAGTATCATATCCCTGTAATTTTTTATATCTTTTTAAACTATCACAAAGACATGTTGTATACGCTGAACCAATATGAAATTTTCCACTTGGATAATAAATAGGTGTTGTTATATAAAATGTTTTTTTCATAGTAATCACTCCGTTAATATATAATCGTTTTCTTTAAATTTTCTAAAGCTTTTGTATTTAAAACTGTTTCTACAATTTTAAATACAAAATCATAAACTACTCCCACAGATCTTCCTGTAATAAAAAACCCATCTCTAACTACTTTTTGATTAACCCGAATTGCTTTACTCATATCTTTTTCTGTACCGGGAAATGAAATGTATTTAACTCCATCCATTATTCCCATCATACCAAAAACAGTAGGCGCAGCACAAATGGCCATTAGCCATTTTTTATGTTTATAGAACTTTAAGACTAATTCTTTAACTGAGTTTTCTTCTCTTATAACAAAAGAATGTGCTCCTCCAGGTATAAATAACCCATCATAGTCTTCTTCTTTAATTTTTTTCATTAAAACATCGGCTACAACTGTTGTATTATGAGATCCAGTAACAGTTTTTTTATTGAATATAGATACAAAATCTATTTGAATCCCCGTTCTTCTTAATAAATTTACAGTAGCTAATGCTTCAGTATCTTCAAATCCATTTGATAATAAGCAAGCAAATTTCATCTGTATCACCTTTTCTTTATAGTTTGTTTTAAATATTCTTGATAAATTTTATTTTTAGGAATTCCTGTCATGCTAGACACACGTTTCATTGCCTCTGTTTTCTTTAAACCCGAAGCAATAAAATAATCGACTTGTTCTTCAATGGTTAAATTCATAGATTCCTCTTCTTCATTATAACCTTCAACTATTATAACTAATTCTCCTTTAAGTTCTCCGAGTTCCTCAAATTCAGATAACTTCATGCGAATAATTTCTTCATAAGTTTTAGAAATCTCTCTAGCAATAACTATTTTTCTGTCACCTAGTATAGCATATAAATCGCTCAATGTCTGGCGAATTCTATGAATTGCTTCATAAAATACAAGTGTTTCTTTTCGATATTTAAGTTCTTCTAATACAAGTTTTCTTTTATTAGTTTTTACATCTAAAAATCCATAAAACAAAAATGGATGTGTAGAAATTCCTGACATAATTAATGCTGGTAATAAAGCATTTGCCCCTGGTAAAGCAACAACATTAAATCCGGCTTCTAAAACAGCTTGAACTACTATATATCCCGGATCACTTATAAGAGGCATTCCCGCATCAGAAACTAATCCTATATTTAAATTATTTTCCAAATCTTTAATTATCATATTAGTCTTTGCATATTCATTATGCTCGTGTAAGCTTTCAATAGGTTTTTTTATTTGATAATGCGTTAATAATTTAGCTGTAACTCTAGTATCTTCTGCATATATTTTATCTACAGTTTTTAATATATTTAATGCTCTTAGCGTTATGTCTTCTAAGTTTCCAATTGGTGTTGGGATAAGATATAAAGTAAATCTATTATTTTGGTAATTAAGCGTTCGAATCATAGTTTTCATCCCCTAAATGGAAAATTTCTAAAACTTCCTTGGTATATTCATTGAACTCATCATAAATATACAATGGTTCTTCAATTATTATATTTCCTTTGCCACCGTTAAACCTAGCTTCAATCATTATCATCGTAGCTGGCTTATTTTGTTTTGTATATACAAATCTTAATCGCTTTAAATTAAACCGATTCTTATTTAAAGCTAAAATAATTTCATCAATGCGATTAGCTCTATGAATCATATTAAATGATCCTCCCGTTGATAATAAACGCTTTGATTCTAAAACAACACCTTCTAAATCAATTGAAACTTCATGTCTAGCAATTGTTTGGCTGTTTAATTTATTGACAAATTCTTTATTATGAAACTTAAAAAATGGAGGATTTACAGTGATTATATCAAAACTATTAGGCTTAAATTTATGATGCAATTCTAAAATATCTTCTTTAATTATTTTAATTTGTTTATCTAAATTATTAAGCCTAACACTCTTTCTAGCTAAATTAACAACATCTTCTTGAATATCTACGCCAATAATTTTTTTATTGGTTTTTAAAGATAAATATAGAGGGATTGGTGCAAGGCCTGTACCTAAATCTAAAATTTTATTAGCCTTTAAATTTATCGATACAAAATCTCCCAATAATAAAGAATCCAAAGAAAAACGGAACAGATCCTTTCTTTGAATAATCTTTAAACCATTATAAGCTAATAAATCTTGAATCTCTTCTTTTACCATATTATTCCTCTAGATTTAACAATTCTTTATCTTCAACTGAAATGTCATCTTGTAATAAATCGTCCTTATCCTCAAATATGAGTTCTGATATATGGTATGTATATTGATTTTTATCTAAATACACAGTTACTTGTTGCATAATATAATTTACTTGAACAACTAATCCTCTACCTAATGGAGTTTCTACGTATGAATTCATTTTAGGCATATTTTTACGCATTTTTTTATATTGTTCATCTTCGTATTTTATACAACATAACAATTTACCACAAATTCCTGATATATTACTAGGATTTAAAGATAAATTTTGATTCTTAGCCATTTTAATAGAAACAGGTTGGAATTCATTTAAAAATGTTGTGCAACAGGTTGGTCTTCCACAAAGTCCTATTCCACCTAAAACCTTAGCGCCATCTCTAGCTCCAACTTGTCTTAATTCAATTCTTACATGAAATTCATTAGCTAAATCCTTAACCAATTCACGAAAATCCACTCTACCTTCTGCGTTAAAGTAAATGATTAATTTTGTTTTATCTAGTGTATATTCGCAATTCAATAATTTCATTTCTAGTTGGTTCTTTTTAACAAATTCTTCTGTTTTTTCCATAACATAAGGTTCTTTACTAGTATTTTCTTCATAATTGCGAATATCTTCTTCAGTTGCTAAACGAACAATAGGTTTTAATGGAGACACGAGTTCTTCATTACTTATAACCATTTTATCAGAAGTAACAAAACCAAGTTCGATACCTCTCGCTGTTTCTACAACTACCTTATCTCCCTTTTTAACATCTATATTTGCAGTATCAAAATAATATTTTTTTCCAAGGCGATTAAATTGTATCACCACTACAGTATGTTCCATACTTATAACCTCTTTCTAAGCAAACAAGCATTTTATTAAATGCTAATGTGTTGTTGATATTATACTTTAATCTAGACTTTAAACCAAGCATTTTATCTAGGTTTTCTTCAATATGTTTTTGTGACATCTTTTTTGATAGCTCTTTAATTGTCATATTGCTCTCTGAAAAACATAATTCATCAAAATGATGTAATTGATAATTTAAAACATCTTTTTCATAAAAAATCATTAGTGACAAGAAAAAATCAGTAAACTTAATATCGTTTAAAATAATATTGCTATGTTCTTTAAAAATCAATAAAGCTGATGATTTTTCTTTTATAAAAGCATAATGAATATCAATAACTAAATTTATAATAGAAACCATTATTTCATCTTTTGCAATTTTAATCGCAGAATCCATATCAACTGTATATTTACTTATCGCATTTGCGATATTTTGTGAGACATTATTTTCAATTAATTGATTTTTAATAATATCGCGATCAAGAGGTTTAAAATGTAATACTTCAGCTCTTGAAATTATTGTTTTTAACAAAGAATTAACATTCTCTGTAATTAAAACTTGATAAATATCTGTCCCTGGTTCTTCCATAGTTTTAAGTAAAGTATTCGCAGATGTTTGATTCAATTTATCTGCATCTTCAATTATATAAA
>JAOZSU010000122.1:0-1961 GCA_029939475.1 Mycoplasmatota bacterium
GTAAATGCTAATCAATATATTGTAGCTTTAAGCGCTCTCTTGCATGATTTAGATGATGATAAAATATCTAAGGGAACAAATAGAGCATTGGAATTTCTTAGTAAATATTCAGTTAAAGAAAAAAATGAAATATTAGAAATTATTAATAATATGTCCTTTCGCGATCATTTAAAGGGTAAGTCTGTAAATAGTATAGAAGGAAAGATCGTTCAAGACGCAGATAGATTAGATGCTTTAGGAGCGATAGGAATTGCAAGATGTTTTGCATATTCAGGTTTTACTAATAGGCCGATTTATCAAGGAAGCCAAAATGACAATTCAGCTATAGCTCATTTTTACATAAAATTATTTAAATTACCAGACTTAATGAATACAAAACCGGCCAAATTATTAGCTAAAAAAAGAGTTTCTTTTATGACAAAATTTCTAAATGAATTTTATAAAGAATGGAATTTATTTTAATAAGAATCAAATGTAAAATGTCATCATTTTACATTTTTTTTATTAAATTTAGAGATGTTACTGATTATTTTTTGATTTTCATATAAAATATAAATAAGAACTGGGGGAATGCATTTGTTGCGAAAGAATAAATATCAAGAACAAAGGCAAAAAATATCTAGATTTCAAGCGTTGAAATCTATTTTTTCATCGTTCGTTTTAACCACAACCGCAATTGTTATTGCGGTTATTGTTATACCGAAAAGTCCAGTAGCTAAAATTGATGATGTAAAAGCATTTACTAATGCAATAGCTTATTCGGTAACAATTACAGACAGTGACAATGCAATTATAGAAGGTAGTCTTCAGTTAGTTTTAGAAAATCAGTTTGATGAATATAATCAATCTGCTAATCTAGGAGTAAATACAGGAATATTTGACTCATTAGATCCAAATACAGAGTATACTTTAAAAATAATGGCAGATAAAGGGTTTGGATTAGAAGTATTGGATAAATTAAAGATTGAGACTATGGAAGTTTCAGGTGGAGCTATAACAGGCATAAACCTTTTAACTCCTGATACAGAATATTTATTAGACTATCAAATTAATTATTATATAAGTGATCCGTTTTCAGAATATCAAAGCTTACAAATAAGCTATGGGTACCGATATTCTGACGAATATGATTTTGATAACTTTCAAACTATAGCTTTAATGAATGGTGATACTTCTATTACTATACCGCAATTATTCAACAATAATATTGAAGTTTTACTTCGTTTAGAGGCAATAACTTATGATTTAAACACTATTACATTGGATGAAATATCTTATTTTACACCTTATCAATTCTATGGTGAGGCATATATAGATCAAGTTACTAATAATTCTGTTAGTTTAAGTATTTGGAGTGAAACTGAAGAAGATATTAATCCATCATTTGAATTGGTGTTAATGGAAAGTTACTATGAAGTTGCTAGAAAAACATATACACCACCTATTACATCTTCAAGCTTTGGACAACCATTTCAAATGGAAGCTGATTTAATATTATTTGAAAGATTAAAAGCTGATACTGATTATTCTATAAGAGTATTAGTAACTTATATTAATCCATATAATAAAAACCAAGAAACAAAAGAATTAAGTGTATTAGAATTTACTACATCAAAAGATTATAGCTATGATTTATCGATAGAAGATTTAGGTGATAGCTATAGAATAACTATTGTTTTAGATGACCCTGAAGATTTTTATGATTTAGCTTATTACAGAATATACAGATTAGATGATTCCTATGATTATGTAGTTGAATATAATACTTATCAATGGAATTATGTTAATGATACAAAATCAGTGACATTTGTGGTTAACAAACAAGTATTTGAATTTAGAATAAATATCGGAATATCAAATTCACAATCATATAATTATTATATTGTATTAGATAAAATTGAAGAATAGTGAGGGGTAAATATGAAATTTAATTTTAAACAAAAACCAAAAGAGGAAAAAAC
>JAOZSU010000122.1:1971-4230 GCA_029939475.1 Mycoplasmatota bacterium
CTTGCCTTTGAAATGGAGGCAGGAGGTGTAGACAAAATCAAAAGAGGAAAAAACAAGAATTATTATAGTAATATCTATTATCTCCATCTGTTTATTTTTAGGTATTTTTTCACCAATATTATTTCCAGGAACTCAGTTTGCGCAAATTATAGGAAGTTCTATAGGAAAGTTTTTTAATCTTGTTAATTTTTTCGTTAATAACTACGTTACTATTTTGGAATCATTGGCAGTTATTATTTTTATTTGGATTCTTTATAAAATATTATCATTTATTGTAATATTATTGGTTAAACGAGGACATCGCAGTGAAACAATAGGTAACTTAGTTATGAGCTCTCTTAAATATATTTCAGTAATTGCAGGATTATTTTTAATTCTATCTGCTTGGGGAGTTCAAACACCAACCTTATTAGCTGGAGCTGGAATTATAGGATTAGCTATAAGCTTTGGAGCGCAAAGCTTAATTGAAGATATATTTGCAGGGCTATTTATAATATTTGAAAAACAATTCGCAGTAGGAGATGTTATACAAATAGATGATTTTCGCGGTGTAGTCAAAGAAATGGGACTTAGGATAACTAAATTTGAAGATATTAATGGAGATATTAAAATGATTAATAATTCTGATATCAGAGGAGCTATTAATTCATCTAATGTATTATCTCAAGCAGTTTGTAGAGTTGAAATAAGTTATAATCAAGACATAGAAAAATTCGAAAGCTTTATGAGAACTAATATGAAAGATATTAAAGAAAAAATACCTACAATTCATAAAGGACCTTTTTATGAAGGTATAGAAGAGTTTGGAGATTCAGGTATAACTATTCGCGTTGTGTCTTGGGTTAAAGAAATTGATAGGCCATATACAATAAGACAAATGAATAAGCATTTAAAAATCTTATTCGATAAAAATAATATTGAAATTCCATTCCCTCAGGTTGTTGTTCATCAAGATAAATAATTTTTAAATTTCACTTGTTTTAAAGGATTGTTAAGCAATCCTTTTTTACTTGTTATATGTTTTTAATATGATATAATAAAAAGATGAAAGAAGGCATATTTATGAAAGAATTACTCAAACAAAAATCACAAATATTTCTTTTATTTATTTTATTCTATTTAATAGCTGAAATTATAACTTTTATTTGGGTCGATTTTAATTTTCTACCAAAAGATTTAGTTATAGATTTAGTGATTGCTTTAGGAATTGGTAGTTTAATTTTTCTAATGAAATCAAATAAAATATCTATTATTTATTTAGGTGTTGTTTTCTTTATAATTGATATGTTATTTTTAATAAACGCAACTATGTATTCTGTATATTACGATTTATTCACTTTACAACAGTTATCCTTAATAGGGGAAGCTACTAATGTAATAAACATAGAATTATTATCAATTTGGGGTATTTTAATAGCATTTGTATTATTAGCTTTGTATATTCTCTCAATGATTTTCTTATATAAGCATCTTAAAAAAAGCCAAAAAGAAATACCTAATTATTATGCAAAGGGATTAGCCTTGTTTTTTATGGTGATTATATTAATAGGCGGATTCTTTACAATTAACACTGAAACCATTAATTCTTTCTTAGCTGATGGGAATGTAACTACATTTAAAAGGTCTTCTTTTGAAAAATATGGAATATTAGGTTATTATACAAAAGAATTAGAAGATATAATTGAACAAAATAATTCAGGGTATTCACAGATTGTAGCTCCTAATTATTCAGATCCTACCGATTATTATGGATTATTAGAGGGAAAAAATGTTATTACAATATTACTAGAATCAATTCAGCCATTTGCGATGAATGAAACCTTGACACCTAATCTTTGGAGATTAGCTCATGAAGGTTTGTATTATGAAAATAGTTATAGTGAAAATAAAACAAATGTTTCAGAATTAATAGCTATTACAGGAAATTATCCAACAATTAATTTTAATCCAAAAGATTATTCTTACAATTTTTCTTATGATTTGCCTAGTATATTAGCTGATGATGGCTATGTGACTAATTATTTTCATGATAATGTAGCTTCTTTTTATAGTAGAGGATCACTTATGCCTCAATTAGGATTTCAAAATATTTATTTACATGAAGAGATGTATCCAGGTGAAGAAATTTGGAATTGGAATGGTAATTATACTCTTGATACAGTCACTATGGAAAAAATGTTGCCAAACCTTTCTTCTAGTGACGAACCATTCTATTCATTTTGGGCAACCTTATCAACTCATGGGCCATATGATTATGGT
>JAOZSU010000123.1:0-4203 GCA_029939475.1 Mycoplasmatota bacterium
GTATCACCAGTAATTACAAAAGCCACCATATGTTCCTCCGTTTTTATTTATTCGTATCCACCATATCTATATATGCTTTTATCCTATCATAATTTTTAACATCCCAATCCCAACTTGAAAGAAATTTAAACATTGGGTAGAAATCTTCCAATCCAATACTTTTATGTCTATCTGCAACAGTTATGTTAAGACGATTCATCGCATTTAATATAACTTCATATTTATTAATTCTATCTCTATTATCACTATGTTTTTGAACACTATCTTTAAGAGATTGCGCAATAGCTATAAATTTTGAATCCGAAGAGTATTTACTCCTGTCAGCTTTATCCATCATTTCACGTATTCTATAGTTGAGATTTTTTGATATTTTTGCTTCCTCTTTTATAGTAATAACATCTTCAATTTCTTGTTTATTCTTCTCAACATAAGCCTTTATCTTCTCATAAGCGAAATCATATAAATTTATAAATCCTGCAGTAGCAAATCTTTTAGTTTTTAACTCTCCAGGCTTGATAGCATAAATACCATCTTTTTTTTTGTTTATAGCTCCAATTTTTCTTAATGCAGAAGTTACATCTCTAAAATCATAGGTATCTGTTTCTACACGAGTCGTATTATTTTTATATAATTTCTCGCGAATTGCGACAACATATAATTTCTTTCCGCCGTTATCTTCAAGTTCGTCATAGGAGAAACTATTGCTTTTATAACCGTCAATACTGAGGTTGAAATAATTTTCTACATTTGAAGAACCACGACTATATGAGTATGTTTCCAGCTTGAGGTCTGAAGTATTAATATATGTAGGATTTCCAAGAGCATCAAAAAATTCCTCCCTCTCTTCATTCAAGAAATGAATGATTTTATCAGTATTATTTCGAACATATTGTCTTGCCTTTCGCATGGCTTTTTTTAAACCATCTTTCCCTTCGTTATTAACTATAAAGACGCATGTATTTACAGGAGTAATACTAAAAGTAACATTATAATTTAAACTTGCTTCGTAAGTTGCAATCTTTTTAATAGTATTGCTTCTATACCTACGAGGTTTGTGAAGAATAGTCAATTGGAGAGTTGAATCTTCAACCTTGGATATTTTAAAGCCTGATTTATCTTTCATACTCTCTCTAGAGAAAGTGTACGAAAATTGACGGCCAACTTCGAATTCTTTCCCACCCCACCTACAAGTCACATTATGACCATATGAAGAATAGAGCTTTAATTCTGATAATAATTCAGTTGCTTTAATATTAGCTTCCCATAGTGAGGGAGCAGCTTTAATTTCTTTATTAACCTTCCTCATAACAGATTTGTAAATTTTATTAGTAGCAGTTTTTATATTTCTAACAGTATCCTCATCGTAACCTAAAGACTCACGTGATGCCGCAATATCTAAATCACCTATATTGAAGTCTATATAAAATTTATTTGTTAGGATTGCACTCTCCTCATTAGTGAGTTTCCCCAACTGATTCTTATCAATAGGATATTCGATATTACCTTGGATTGCGCAAGCTGCAGTATTTGTATAGAAATCAGTTTTATTGAGTGCCCAGCCTCTCCCTTTCAAGATGGTTGTTAAAGTTTGTTCATGTCTCTTATAAGAAGTTGAACCAACAATATTAGGTTTGGTTTTATATATACGAAACACTGCTGCAGCTTTCTGTACAAAACTATTAAAATCTCCTTCAGCAACTGGAAATTTAACTTCAATACCATTATGACCTTCAGACTCCTCAGTATGTACTTTAACAATAGATGGAGTTCCATTTTTATCAATGTAAGCTGTATAAATTTTTTTCTCTTCTCCGAATATAGACGTCACATTAAAGGAATCAGTATAAGAGAAAGGACTTTTGCTCCCTAAGCCAAGAGCACCAATTTGATCGTTTGAACCTGTTTTAGTACTTTCAAAATAGGTGGAGTAGAGATTGAGTATATCTTCTTCAGAAAGGCCAATACCATAATCTTGCACTGCAAACCAAGGTTCTAATTCATTAGGAAGATGAACTGTAAAAGGCTTTTTGTTCCCGGCTTCAGTATGAGCATCTATTGCGTTACAAGATAATTCTCTTATAATAGCTTTAATCTTATCAGAATAGAGACCACCCGAAAGAATTTTAAAAGCTTTAGCTGTTGTTTTTATTGTAAATTCTTTTGAAACATTTTCTGCGTTTGACTCAAAAGTTCTTATGGGTTGGTTTAATATCATTTGTGTTCCTTTATTTCAAAAATAACTATGCTTAGGATTTAATTCTTTTAACGCAAATTCTGCGTAAAGATATTCTAGAGTTGGGAAGTCATCCAGCCATAAAGTTATATAAGTATGCCAATAATTATCGTGTTCCTTCATACCATCTGCTCTATTAAACGGAGAAGAAGTACCTGAATGGACTTCTTTAATAAATGGGGCGACTCTTTTATCACCCCAACTATTACCTAGAAAATATGAGATATTAAGAAAATCCTTTTTTAATTGAGCTTTAGTTTTATTACTATAACCGAAAATCCAATGAGCTTCCCACGCAGGATATTTTCCATAATCATCAAGTCCATATTCTTCGCCCTTTGGGGTTGAATGAGTTGTGGCCATTTCCATATTAAAATGTTTATAATCTTCATACACTTCAAATGTATAACCAGTATCAAGAAGCCACTCTTCTACCTTTCTATGAATATCATCAGGTGTAAGGACGGAATCTATAAAATTCATTTTTACTCCTTAATTTTAAACACATCTTTAAGATATGTTAGATAATGATCATCATGGCACATCCCTTTGCCAGGTGAATCTGATACTTTAGCAACTGGTCTTCCGTTACAAGTTGTTATTTTCATAACAATCTGTAATGGTGTAAGGCCTTCAAAATCATTTGTTAAGTGAGTACCAATACCGAAGGCAATCTTAGCTCTGCCATCTAACATAGTCCAAATCTCAGTTGCTTTATCAACAGTAAGACCGTCGGAGAAAACTAAGGTTTTAGTCATAGGGTCAATACCCATATCTTCATAATGGGTGATTATTTTCTCAGCCCATTCAAGAGGGTCACCAGAGTCGTGTCTAACTCCATCATAAAGTTTAGCGAAGTAAAGGTCAAAATCTCTAAGGAAAGCATCAACACCATATGTATCAGATAGTGCTATTCCTAAATCTCCTCTATATTCATCAACCCAGGATTGCAACATTTTCTGCTGACTTTTAATTAGGGGAACATCATTCTGCCCAGCTCCAACTTGAATAAATTCGTGAGCCATTGTACCTATAGGTACTAAATCGTATTTTTTAGCGAAATAAACATTTGATGTCCCAGTGAAATTAGGAAGGTCTTTTAGTTTAATAATAACTTCTTCTTGCCAGTTGTGGCTTAAACGTCTACGTGTTCCAAAATCTGAAAATTGAAAACCAGTCTTAGAGATGGCTTTATACTTTTCTTCTAATCTTTTTACGCCACTATTGTAAATTTTTTCCATTCCGCCGCTAGCTGTTATATGTCTGAAATAAACTTCATTGACTATAGCAAGAACTGGCACTTCAAACGGAACAGTAAGATACCATGAGCCTTTAACTGTAATTTCTGGTACGTTATTTCTGCCAGCAGATATATTAATATGTTTCCTATTAGGTTTATAAAGACGAAGAAAATCTATAAAATCTGATTTGAAAAATCTAATATTTGAAAGGTAATCGAGTTCATCTTCTGTAAATTGAAGCGTACAAAAATGGTCAACTTCAGCATTTATATCAACAATCATGGCTTCAGTAAATTTCGCCTCATTTCTACACTTGAAGGTATATTCAACATCAGTTGTAGAAAACTGGTGAAGCGCAACATTTAACATCGTAAGCTTATAAAGATCTGTATCGAGCAAACTATTTATTATCATTATTTCCTTCCTTGTTGTAAAAGCATTTTAGCGAAACGAGCAACATCCTCATCTCTAACTTCTATATTTTTATTTTTAACTAATTTCAAAACAGCAGTTTCCATTAAGATGAACTGATCTGATTTATCACCTTTGATAAATCTTGTTCTAAGATTAGCAAATTTCTCTTTTGGATATCTTAGACCATTAGCATAATACGCATCTTCTTGCATCCAATTAACATACCAGGTATTTTTAATATAACTATGTTCAAGAGTATGTATATATGATTTTATTGAACCTGTTGTAAGGCCAAAAGTTTCAGTTAGATATTTT
>JAOZSU010000124.1:0-4172 GCA_029939475.1 Mycoplasmatota bacterium
TGTTTTTTAGAGCTTTATGTGGGTTGCTATTTTCTTTACCGCGAACAAATAAAGAACCAATAACAGATGAAAGTACACCAAATGCACTAACTATTAATACAAAAACAACTCCATCTAAACCAAACCAAAGAGCCCCTATTGTAGCCGCTCCTATGATAGAACTTACATATGATTCTAATAGGTCGCTTCCCATTCCAGCTACATCTCCAACATTATCTCCAACATTATCAGCTATAACCGCGGGATTTCTTGGATCATCTTCAGGAATTCCAGCCTCAACTTTTCCCACAAGGTCTGCGCCTACATCGGCTGCTTTAGTAAAAATTCCTCCACCGACACGGGCAAATAAAGCAATAGAAGAAGCACCTAAACTATATCCAGCCGCAATCTTAATTGCATCTCCTGCACTAACATCAAATATTTGATTTGCGACAATGAAAATAAGCAATACTCCTAGTAAACCAAAACCTACTACATTCATTCCCATTACCGCTCCACCTTTAAAGGCAACATTTAAAGCGCTTTGAATTCCTTTTTTTTGAGCAGCAGTTGTAGTCCTTGAGTTAGCATTAGTTGCGCTTCTTAACCCAACAACTCCAACAAAAGCACTGAAACTAGCTCCTAATACAAAAGAAATTCCACTTGCTAGTCCTAAAGGTGAAATCCAAATTACAAAAAAGGCACTTACAGTATATATTAATATAATAAAATATTCCTTTTTTATAAAAGCATTTGCGCCTTCCTTAATAAAACTTGAAATTTCCTGTACTTTTTTTTCCCCTGGTGATGCTTTCATCATCTTTTGATAAAGAAAAAAAGCATAGATTATAGCCAGTAAACTTAAACCTAATGCAACATACAATAAATATGACATCTTTCCCTCCTGTTTTATTTATCATTTTATTTATTTTAACAAAACTATATTAAGTTTTCAATGCAAAACGGCAAAAACATGAATATTTATTCATATAAATAAAAAAATCATCACTCTCCGATGATTTTTACCAAAACTCTCTTATCTCTCATCCCATCAAACTCCCCATAGAAGATTTGTTCCCAAGGGCCGAAGTCTAGTTTACCATTAGTAATAGCACAAACTACTTCCCTACCAAATACTTGTCTTTTTATATGAGCATCTGCATTATCTTCATAACCGTTATGCATATATTGGTTATATGGTTTTTCAGGAGCTATTTTTTCTAAAAAGCGTTCAAAATCTTGATGTAAGCCATGTTCATCATCATTAATGAAGACAGAAGCGGTAATATGCATAGCATTTACTAATACAAACCCCTCTTTAATTTTACTGTTTAATATAGCGTTTTCAATTTGTGGGGTAATGTTAATAAATTCTCTTCTGGTTTTTGTGTGGAACCACAATTCTTCACGATAATTTTTCATAACTTATCACCTTTAAACATTTCTTAGTATAATTGTAACATTTTTAAACTATAAATTAAATATTATCTTCTATATTTGCAAAAACTATTTTATATATTCTTTTATAAGTGTATAATAAATTGTGTGTGGAAATATAACAAATTAAATTTTATAATTATTTTCGATTGACTTATTTATTTTAGGATTTATAGATGATAAAATAATAACATCGTTTTTTAAATGTATATCTATATAATATAGATAAAAAATGAGATAATTAAGTTAAAATATAATAAAAGTGTAAAAAAAAGAATAATAATTAAAATGTAAATTCTAGAAAGCATTTTCATTGTGTTATTTATAAAGTGTGTTGTTTTTTAAAATTTATTAAGGTATAATAATTTAAATTATTTAGAAATTCTAACGAGAATATTGAAGGAGGGCAAAATTTGAAAAAGTTTCTATTATTTATTTTAACAATTTCATTGATGTTTGGTGTAGTTGCTTGCGGAGAAGTGACAACTTCAGTACAAACCACTCAAACAACTACACAGATTACAACTGTTCAAACGACAGAAACTACTACATTACAAAGTTTTACAGTTACTTTTAACACTAATGGGGGAACAGCTGTCGAAAGTCAAACGGTTACAATGAATGGAGTTGTTACAGAACCTGAAGATCCTACAAAAGAAGGGTATCAATTTGAATATTGGTATTTAGATTCAAGCGATACACCATATGATTTTAGTACACAGGTGACAGGTAATATTGAATTAACTGCTTATTGGACAGAAGATATTGATCCAAATTTAGCTTTAATACAAGCTGATATCGATGCATTATCTGATAATCTAATTATTAATAGATATGAATTAGATTTACCAGTTAGAGGTACAGTAAATAGAAGTTATATTAAATGGAGTAGTGATTCACCATATATTTCTAGTTCAGGAATAGTTTTACCAACTCCTGAAAGTGAGACAGCTACTGTTGGACAAATAACTGGTACTTTTATTTTGAATGGTACGGTAGTAACTCATTCATTTGATATACCTTTGTCTCATGCAGATCCTGTAGTTATAACAAATGAAGTAGTAGTTCCTTTTGAAAATCTTACTACTGAATATGATGTTTCAGATACAACTTTGACATTATATTTTGAAGATGGAGGAACTGTACCTTATGTTAAAGTAGAGGATTTCTTAGGTATTTTAGATGGATTTATTGATCCTTCTGTAAATATTGATATTGTAAAAAATGGAGATACACTTCAACTTAGTTATCAATACTATGATTCTGATTATGATGAAACTTACGATTTAGTTGTTACTATAGATGCTTTAGAAAATACAATTACAACAAATGACCCAGGTTTCTACTGGGCTTATGTATATTCAACTGAAACTAATTATGGAAGACATATAGAATATGATATAAATAATCCAGGAAGTTATTCCACTGATGGAAATGATATCGTATTTGATTTAGATGATTATAATATGGATATAGCTAAATATAATGGAGATATTGTTTTACCTTATTATTTAGTAAATCAATTATTTGCAGGTTCAAGTTATTATAATGTGTATTATAATTATGATGGTTTATACGGAATTTATGCTTTACCTTCAAGTGGAAGCTATGAATACCGAACTATTAAGAGTAGTTCAATGAATAATCAAGATATTCCAGCTGATTTATTAGTTAGTACATTTAATATGTTAGCTTTTGATATGGATTATTTTTATGGGTTAAAGGAAGTAATGAGCGTCGATACATATTATACCTATTTATATGATCAAAAAGATAATTTATTGCAAAGAGACCCTGAAGAATTTGAATATGCTCTTAGAGATTTTTTATTAAAAACAATTGATGAACCACATACAAGTTATGGCTATCCTTCATATTTTAATAAAGTTTCTTGGGCTGGACCTGAGTTAAACAATTTAAAATATTATGGATCTCGATTTACACAATGGTATTATAATGGCCTATTCGCCGTTGATGATGTAATTGGTGAAAAATGGGGAGAATCTAGTGATGGTAGTTGGAATGCTAATTCTGGAAAGAGACCTCATTATTGGTTCTTAGATGATGTAACTGCTATGTTAACTCTTGATGATTTCTATACAGCTGATATTGATGAAAGCAGTAGTTATAACGCTTCTATTGCAACTGAGATATTAAAAGTTGATGATTCAAGCCTAATATTACCTGCTATTAATGGAGGAACAAAATATTTCTTCTACAATGAATCTGATGATAACGATATAAAGATGGAAATATTAGTTAAAGGATTAACAGTTGATTATTTAACAACTTATGCGACTGAATTAACAAATTTAGGTTATACATATATTAATCAAACAACTACAGATGAAGATAAATTAAATGGCTATTATCAAATAACTATCACTGATGGTGAAAATGAAACTAGTTATATGGTTCAAATCAGTTATTCTGAAGATTTGAATTTATTCTATTTAGGAATTATCGATCGTGTTCCAACTGATTTTGATTCTAGTTGGCCATTTACAGTTGATGTATTTGATACAGTTAATTCTGATAGTGCAGTTTATATGGAAATGATGATGGATCAAATCATGGCTGAAAAGCCAGAACTAGAAAACATTATTCTAGACTTGTCTTGGAATACAGGTGGAAATGTTGGAGCTTTATATAGAATAGTTGGCTTTATCACAGATCAACCATTCGCAGTCAGCGGTAAAGATAGAGGTACCGGATCAGAATCAACATATTATGTAGTTATTGATGGAGTGCCTACG
>JAOZSU010000125.1:0-4166 GCA_029939475.1 Mycoplasmatota bacterium
AATTTCAGTTGGTACTGTTTTTGGAACTAAAGGATTAGAATTCGACAAAGTATACATTTTGTCCGATTTAAATGCAGCAGTTTCTGACATTCTAGAACCAGATGAAGATGGATATATTAAAGATATTTCAGATTTTTCAGAAAACGAACAAACTGTATTTTTCCTATACTATGTAGCCTGTAGTCGTAGTCGTAAAGAATTAATTAATGCTATTCACCTACCAGAAATCAACAACTTATAAAGGTTGTATAATTGATTTAAGAGTAGGAAATAAATTAAAGATTGGTATATCATCTCCAAAAAACATTCCAGAAGGATCTCCTGGATCTAATCTTCTACCAAGAGCTTCAAAAACTCTTGAATAATCATCATCAGCTGATACAAGATTGTATCCAGCTAGTTGTTCTGCTGTTAATAATGTTCCAAGTCTTGCAGGAGCTTGAACAGCAACACTATGCATTGCTTTAGCTTGTCTTAATAGATATTTTGTAAATCTCATTCCAAATGTTCTTTCAGCATATCTTATAAATCTATTATCTATATAACTATAATTTACAAATAACATATCAAGAAAGTTCATATAGTCCTGTTCTTCTTCAGCACTCATAGGTTTTCCAGCTTTAATAGCTTGTTCTTTTTTATATTCCATCATTACTGTTCGAGTAATAATGTCTCCATATTGTGTAATTTTTAACATTGTTTGATATGCTTTAGTATTTCTATCCATAAAAATAAATTCTTTAATAGGGTTTACCATTTTAGTAAACTTATTCTTATTCATTCCAACTTCAATCATTTTTGCTATATGTCCAGCTGCATCGTCTTCAACATTCACATCTTCAATAATTGGAGAAAATTGACCATCTTTAACCATTTGATTAAATGGATTTTTTTCTATTCTTTTTTCAAGTATCTTAATTCTATTAAGAGTATTTCTTTCTGCATTATCACCTTGTCCTACAAGTTTAACTTGTTGTTCATTTAATTCAGCAACAAGTTCTCTATATTCATTTAGTTGTCCCCATTTAACTCTTGAGCGTTTCATATATTCTATTGTATCAATATTACCATATACCCATGCTTGAATCATGTTTGAAACTGTATTGGCTGCAACAACGCCTCCCATTCTTACTGCAATAGATTCTTTAATCCAACTAAAAATTTCTTGTATATAATCTTCAATTGCTAAAATAATTTTTTGTGTTTTCTTTTTACCTCTTAAATCAATCGGTCCAAGATTAAAATTTGATAAACTGATTGCTTTTTCTCCAGTAATCTTTGTAAGCATATTTTTAGGTATTGCTATACTGTGAGAACCAGTTTTTTCAAATATATAATTTCGTGTATATTCTGGTATTCTGTTCCATCTACCATGTACATCTTCATCAAAATTTCTACTAACATGTTTTTCGAGCACTATAAAATTATCATCAGTAATATTTTCTTCATGATATTTTAACAGTAAATCAACAGCTTCTTTATTGTGTATAATTGATGCTTGTCTATGTTTTAATTTTGAAAAAGTATATGCTGCACTCTGAGTGACTCTTGTATCAGTTTTCATATATTTAATCTTTTTTTGTCTTGTTGGATTTAAATTATAATCAATAATATTCCCGACAGCATCATATATTGGTAAAAACTTTTGATTATTTAATCCATTAACAAGGGCAGTATTTAATCCACCATTTTCAGCATAATTCATAATTTGAAGCTCTACAAGATCATTTATCTTATCAACAGCAACTCTTTCTCGTTTTGTTTGCTTCTGGTTCTCTTCAGTTAATTGTTGAGTAAGTATAGCTTTTAAACTTATTCCAGATATTGTATTTCCAGATATTGAAAACATTCCTTCATCAAATCCAACACTATGATCTCTACCTGCTACTTCAAAATATTTAACTCCATTAATTGTTCCATATTCTTCAATTTCAACCATATTTCCAAATCGACCAATATAGTGTTTTAAATCATTTTCAGAAACTATATCATATGACATTTGTGCTTCATTATTAGACTCAAAAAATCCTTTTTGAACAGGATTGAAATTATTTATATTTAAGTCCTCAACAGCATCATTAACATAAGTATTGTACATATTAATCATTGAATTAATATTTTTTCTATTTTTAGTTTCATCTAAATAATCATATATTAGTATTTTATCAACAGATGATGTTTCTTGTATTCCTTTCATAGTTATCAACTGATTCATAATCTTGATAATCTCTCTATCAACTGGTTCTTGTTTTCTATTTTCATTCACTTTATTATCATAATCTCCAGAACCAGATAGATAGTATTTATTATATATATTGTCTGCATTCATTTGCTGATTAGCAATATGAACTCCTCCATCAGAGAGTCCTTTACCAAGAGCTAATGCTTGAGCAAGATCTGATTCAAATTCAGCTAACTGATTTTCACCAAATCTATTTTCAACTGTTCCTATTTTTGATGTATATAATTCTTTTAATTGAATTTTATAATTTTCAAATACTGCATTTGCATTTTCTTCAGAAAAAAGTATTTTACGAATTTGATCTAAATCAATTTCATTATCCATATCAATTAATGCTGGAATATCAAGATTAAAAATAACTGTCGAAATTGCCTTCTTAGTTCCATCATCCACTCCTTCAAAGTATGGATCAACTACAGCTTCAATCGCATCAGAAATACCCTTTCTGTGCTTTTCTGTATATTCTTTTCCTGATCTATAAAGTTGATATATTTCTGACCATTTTTTATTGTCTGTTTTTTGACTAATTGCTGTAGTAATGTCTTGCACGAGATTACTTTTAACAAATCTTCCAAGCAACATTGAGTCTTCCAACTTTTCCATTATCTTTTTTGTTCCTTCTTTTTTAACAACACTGTTGGTAAGTTCTTCAACTTTACCATCAAGTTTTGCTGTCCAAGGAGCCATTTTCTTATTTAATTGATTTACATACGATAAGTCTTCTTCAGCACCTTCCATCATACTAGCAACATCTTCTTTATCCATTAATGCTTGAAGTGCAACTAATTCTGTCATAGTATCAGTCACAAGTTGAGCACCATCTTTTCCACCTATTTTAACAACTTGTGCGTAAACAGTATTAATAATTTTAATAAATGCGTTCATTATTTTTGCAAATGAAATAGCTAGTCCCTTTTCTCCAGCTTTAACTTCATTCATTTTAAATATTTCAGGTTTTATCTGTAAATCTTTTATTGCAAAATAAACGTCTTCATTTGATAATGCATAAGCAAAAAATTCTTCTGGATCTGCACTGTCACCAAAAACATATTCAAATTTATCTTTTGCAATCTGAATATCAGAAGCAGTTACGGCTTTTCCTTGCTGAAGTATTGGTCTTAAAAACAATTCATATGTTAATCCACTGTTTCTAGCTTCCTTCTGTAATGTCTTTAATCCAAATAATAATCCAGGCTTAAATCCAAAAGCTCGATTTGTCATAAAGTGAATCATTTCATGCATAAAAATTTCAGATTTCCTAGCTGTCCCACTATGCTTATTCCATCTTAAAGTAATACCAGCAGTTCTGTCACTCATATGATCAATAGAACCAGCTGTATCCCTTGTATCCACAACAGCAGTTTCGTATTCTTTATATTCAATAGTTCCCACTGCACCATCATTGAATGCTTTATCCATATCACTTATTATTTTATTTTGAAGATTCATAAATTCTTTGGTTTGTATACCTATTGTTTGACCACCAATTGTTTCAGTAACATCATCATTTGATAACGCATTAAAAGTATCAGTAAAATCTACATCATCAGAGAAATCAAATTTCCCCTCCATTCTAAGTGTATCACTTTCTTTAATAAGTCCATCAGTAGTTGATCCTGATCCTTGAGTATCTATTGTCGTCACTGGTTCTGATTTATTAAGTATTTTTTCTGTTTCATCTATTAATTTATCAAACTCAGAACCAGTTGTATTATTTGCTTTTTGATTTTGAATATTAAATGTTTTATTATATACATCATTAATTGCTTTAATTCCATTTTGGTTTAGTTTTCTAGTACCTATTCCAGCAAAATTATTTGTTAATATTGGAGTATCTATTTTAGACCATTCATTATTTTTATTCATATACCAAATATTGTTTTGTTGTGAAAAAACATAAACAGGTATATTTTCATTAATAGCT
>JAOZSU010000126.1:0-4131 GCA_029939475.1 Mycoplasmatota bacterium
ATACTAGTTTTGCATATTCAGAAGGAGTAACCATAGAAGATTCAATGTGACAATGTCCATCGATAAATCCAGGCGAAACAAAGAAATCACTACAATCGATTTCCTCTTTCCCAAAATATGTACCTGTACCTAAAATAATTCCGTTGGAGATAGCTATGTCTTCTCGGTCAATTGTCTTAGTAAAAACATTGATAACCTTACAGTTTTTAAGGACAAAATCAGCTTTAACTTCTCCTCTTGCTTGTTTAATTAATCCGCGATTCAAATTATCACTCCTATATGTTTTCAATAAAATCTCTTAAAAGATTTAAACTTACTTCTTTCCTATATTCTTTACTTGATCTTTGATCATCTATTGGTTTAATAAATGGTTCATATTGTTTTACTATTTTATTTATATTTGCTTTTACTTTTTTTAGTTTTAGATTTATATATTGACATTCAATTTCTGGCCTTCTAACAACTGTAACATTAACAGCTCCAAAGGCAAAACGCAGGTCAATAACTATATTGTTTTTAATGGTCACAGCTCCCGCAAATGATAGTTTGGATATTGTATCACTCTTTCTTGAACCTACTTTTTTAAAGATTGCTTTAGTGAAATCAATTTTATCCAAGATAATCTTTGTGATTAATTCATTTTCCTTTAAATCAATTTTTCTAACGCCCTTAATAAAGTTTTTAATATCTACTTTTCTCGTTCCATCAATTGACTTTATCTCCAATAAGGCATTCATTAAATATAGCGGTACTAATGTATCTCCAGCAGGAGATGCATTGGCGATATTTCCGCCAATAGTTCCAGTATGTCTAATTGCAGGAGATGCCATTTCTTTAATGGTATCTTTTAATAATGTTGGTATAGAAGGATAATCTAAAATTCTTTGTAATGGTTCACCCGAACCTATATAAATATAGTTTTCATCTTCAGTAATTCCTTGTAATTCTTTAATATTACCTATATACATTACGCTTTTCTTAAAATCAATCGGCAATGTTTTTAAATTATGATGTTGAACTAAAAGATCAGTCCCTCCAGCTACTAATAAATAATTCTCTTTGTTCAATAAATCTAAAGCTTCAGATAATGTCTTTGGTACACAAGATTTTATCATTTATCTTCACCATCCTTAATTGTATGTTTGATGGCTTTGATAATCATATTATAGCCAGTACAGCGACAGAGGTTACCGCTTAAGCCTTCTTTAATCTCGTTATCATTAGGGTTAGGATTCTTATTTAATAAGCTCTCAGCCGCAATCATCATACCTGGAGTACAGAATCCGCATTGAACAGCGCCTTCTTTTTCAAAGGCTTCGCTTAAACTCTTATATCTTTTAGTTTCAGAAAAACCTTCAATCGTGGTTATTTCTTTATCCATTACATTTGCGATTGGTACCGTACAAGAATTAACTATCTCATTATTCATAAGTACTGCACAAGCACCGCATTCTCCTTCACCACAACCTTCTTTAACACCGGTAAGTGAAAAATCTTCTCTTAACACATCCAAAAGTCTTCTATTTAAATCAGTTTCTATCGAAACCAATTTCCCGTTTAATTTAAATTCTATTTTTGCCATTTTTCACCAACTCCATTAAGTATTCCGGTGTTGCCGGTATTTTAGTAACTCTACGATTTATTGCTTGTTCAATAGCTAAACAAACTGCAGGAGCTCCTCCGATTAAAGTGAGTTCTCCAGCTCCTTTAGCGCCGTAAGGTCCATATGCATATGGATTTTCATAAAGAATAGTTTTCATATTGCCAATATCTGAAGCTGTAGGAATAATATAATCGGTTAAGTTTTTCTGTTTTAAAATTCCATGATCATGTTCCATTACTTCCATATAGCCATAAGCAATACCTTGAACTAGCCCTCCATCTGCTTGACCCATAACAATTCTTTCATCTATGGCTTTACCAACATCATAAATCGACCAAGAATTTAATACTTTAACCATGTAAGTTATTGGGTCTACTTCAACTTCTAAAATATTAACACCCCATGAATATGCAGGATATGCATCTCCTTGGAAACTTTCGTCATCAAATTTAATATAATCAGGTTGTTCATATTGTTTTTCTACTGTATATTCAGTTTCATTTAAATGCTCTTTCAATTCTTTGGCAGCTCTAGCTATTAATCCCCCAACAATCATCATTGTTCTTGAAGCTACAGTTGGCCCTGAATCAGGGACTTTGTCTGTATCAGGAAAATCAAAGACAACTTTTTCTATTGGAATATCCATAACTTGGGCTACTACTTTTCTTAGGGTTGTTCTTATACCTTGCCCCATATCTACAGCCGCAACTAAAATATAAACTAAACCATCTTTAGCCTTTTTTAATCTTACTTTAGCTTTAATAATCTTAGCTTCTCCAGAACCAGTAAATCCACAGCCATGGAAAAATAAACTCATACCAATTCCTCTATTGGAACTAGGTTTATTATAGAGCTTCTTTTTATTCTTATAATCAGAAATTTCTAAAGCTTTTTCAATCATTTCATTCATAATGATTGGATCTCTAAACAATCCATTTGTGGAAGTCTTATCTCCTTGTTTTGCAAGATATTTTTTCTTAAACTCAAAAGGATCAACTTTTAAGTCTAAAGCAATATGTTCCATAAACATTTCCACTGCGAAAAACATCTGTGGAGCTCCAAATCCACGAAAGGCTCCATTAGGAACTGTATTTGTAATAAATACATCGCCATCTACCGAAAGATTATCAATAGTATAAGCTCCAGTACAAGCAATTAAAGCTCTTGATAATACAACTCCACTTAGGCCAATATAACTTCCAGCATCAATTCCTACATTTGTCTTTAAACCTAAAATATTTTTGTTTTTTCCAATAGCAGCTTCAAAATGAATACGAGACGGATGACGTTTCGTAGTTACTAACATGTCTTCTTCTCGGTCATAAATAAGTTGAATTGGTTGTTTTATTTTTTTAATAGCTACAGCTAATTGACAAGCAATCAAAGAAGGGAACTCCTCTTTACCGCCAAAAGCTCCACCAACAGTAGGTTGTATTACTCTTACTAAATCATCGCTTACACCTAAAGCTTGAATAACGGCGTTTTTTACATAGTAAGGACATTGTATTGAACCTATTAAAGTAACTTTATCACCTTCTAAATACCCTATAAAACCTTGAGGTTCAAGATAGGCTTGTTCTTGATAAGAGGTTTCATAATCATAGGTGATAATTTTTTTTGCTTTATTAAAAACTAAATCACCATCGCCTTTATCAAAGTGATAATGTATAGCTGAGTTCACCCAATCAAATACTGGTTTTATTTCTTCGTATTCTATTTTAACTTTTGAAGCTAATTCTTTAACTTTTGCTTTATCAGGACCAACAATTAACATAATTGGTTCATGCAAATAACTGATTTTTTTCTCTGTAAAAATAGGCATATCATCATATATTATTTTCACAAAATTTTTTCCAGGAATGTCTTTATAGTCAACACTATAATACCCTTCAGGAAAATCTGGTAAAGTTATATTTTTAATAAAGCCGCTAATAATAGTACTTCTTACAGTAAGTGCGTGTAACATATTATCTATTTTTATATCAGCTACATATTTAGCTTTACCTGATATTTTTTCTGAAGCGTCTGTTTTAGGAATTGATTTTGATATATTAGTCATTTTATTAACTCCCTTACTCAAAGCTAATTGCCTTTGTTGGACATTTTGCAATACAAAGTCCACATTCAGTACATTTATCTGGATCAAAGATAATCTTACCCTTGAACTCTATTGCAAAATATGGACAAACATATTCACATATACGACATTTTGTACAAAGAGCTTCATCTAATATTGGTAAACTTTGTTTATATTGAACATTTTTAGTTAACTGTGTATCAATAACTTCTTGAATACTGCTAAACCCATGTTTTTCTAAGGCTTTAGGTAAATCTCTTATTATTTTAGAATAAAGAGTTTTTCCTCTAAGTAAAGCAGCCGATAACATCTGTACTGCGCTAGCTCCAGCTAATAAAAATTCAATAATATCATCAGCTTTCGCAATGCCTCCAACTCCAATTACAGTTAAATCTGGTTCAGCTTGTTTAATCTTGTAAACAGTAGCTAAAGCAATCGGTTTTATTGCTGG
>JAOZSU010000127.1:0-4120 GCA_029939475.1 Mycoplasmatota bacterium
ACTCGATAATATCTCCTATTTTAACTGTTTTTTTAATCTTCTTTGCATCAGATAATGATATTTGTGACCCAACTTCCGCATCTGGATCAACTTCATCAACCACTAATGATTTCGCAACTAAAAGGATTTCTGCTTTTTCTTCATTGAAGACTACTTCAACATTCGTTTTGCCATTATAGGCCTTTTTATAAGCGTTTATCAATCCTCTTCCAAATATTTCAAGAATTTTTTCTTTTTCAATTTGTCTCTCTTCAGCAAGCACATCTAATGCTTTAAAAAAATCTTTACTTATCATCTTTGTCTCCTAAAATTTAATTGCTAATCTTATAAGATTAACTTCCTCGTAATTTATTTTTATTTTTTTATTTTTAATATTTAGCACAATTTCAAAATCATCAAATTGTTCTAAATATCCTTTAAATTTTTGTTCATATGTTTCTATATATACATATTTACCAACTGCGTTTTTAACATCTTCGCTACTTCTTAGTTCTTTTTCAGCTCCTGGTGATGAAACTTCTAGAAAATATTCATTTGGTATAGGGTCTAATTCATCTAGATATGGATTTAACTCATTAGTTACTTTAACACAATCATCAATAGTTATTCCATGTTTTGAATCTATAAATATTGTTAGTATATTGTTCTTCTTAGATTCTTTATATTTAATATCGTATAATGAATAATCCATGTTTTTCAGAAACACATCTATTTTCTTTTTTAGATCTTCTATATTCATCTTCTGCTCCTTGTCATTAAAAAGAGAGGGGATGACCCTCTCGCTCATACTTTATGCATGAATATTATAGCATAAGACATATTTAAAAACAAGAAAAAACTATTGTTTTCTCTTAGTCTTTACGTTAATTACTATGTCTTGAAATTCTATGTGTCTCTTAAACCAAGTTATAGCATAAGGGCACTTAGCTACTATTTTTAAATTCTTACTTTTTATATAATTATATGCAAGTAACATTAAATCAGAAGCTATTCCTTTTCCTCTTAAGCTTTGATCAACATATACATGATCTAAATTAACCCTAGATTCGTCCCTATTAGGAAAAACAATTTCAGCTAATAATAAATGATCTTCTTGTTCTGCGTAAATACGATTTGATTCATAAATATAATCCATTATTCTTCTCTCCTTGTTAATGTATACATAATAATACCACCAGCAATCGCAACATTTAATGATTCTGCATTAATCATAGGTATTGTAATATTCGTATTAACTAGTTTTTTTATTTTGTCTCTTACTCCACAACCTTCATTACCTAAAATTATTGCGAATGGTTTTTTAATAAATTTTATTTCATCTAGAGGTTTTGCGTTTATAACTGAAGTCCCATAATAATGATATTCAGGATTTTTTAAAATAAAATCTTCTATATTTCTTTCTATTAAATCAATATAAAATAAGTTTCCCTGACTACTACGAATTACTTTTTCATTGTAATAATCAACTGAATTTTCAGCTATAATAGTTGAAAATCCAAATGCCACAGCTGTTCTTATTAAAGTTCCCATATTTCCAGGATCTTGAATTTGGTCTAAGACTAAAATTCTATCCTTTAGAGGTTTAACATCCGGCTTTTTACATATAGCTACTACTCCCTGAGATTCTCCTAATACAGATAACTTTTGCATTACTTGTTCAGATATTTGATATGTTTCAATATTATTATATTGTTTATCTTCAGTTGTAAATATACGAATAACATTCTTAGTTTTTATTGCTTCAACGAGTAAATGTTCTCCTTCAATTAAAAATTCTTTATAGATTGAACGATATTTTTTTTGTTTTAATTTATTCGCATATTTGATTTTATCATTCATAAGGGATTCTATCATAATATTTCCTCTTTTTTTATTTATTCTATTATAACATATTCAAGTTAAATTTGGGCAATAAAAAAAGGAGCTATTTTGAAATAGCTCCCTTAAGTAAATATGTATTAAACTTCAGGCTCTTCATCAAATAATGGTATGAAGTATTGTCCTAAACCATCAACCATATCTTTTACTTGTTGAATTAATAATTCATCACTTGGTGACGGATTATATGGATCAATATAACCAACTATGCTAGATTGTAGAACAATCGTATCTAATTGATCAAGTGCAGCTCCTAACATAACATTTAATTCATCATCATATACTTGTCCAAATATAACATTCATATCATATATAGAGCTGTAAATTGGCGTAATGATACTAGCATAATCTAAACTATCATCGCCAACTAGAGTATCAATAATGTTAGCTACAGCAACAACTTGAGCATATTGATCATTGATTGTAGAATATTCATCATTTGGTATAGAAGTAAATATCATTACTTGATCTATTACAGCTTGAGTTTTTTCAAAAGTCATAGATTCTAAGAATGTTGAAATGTAAGTAGGAATATCCATAATATCTGCGAAGTACAAATCAATTGTAGCTACTATTGCAGCATTCATATTAGCAATCTCTACAGGATCAGTTAAATCTAAAGTACCTACATAAGCAGCTCCTATAGCTCCTAAAAACGCTTTAATTGTTGTTTCATCAGTATCATCAATAGTTGAGAACATATTTCCAATAAATTGTCCAGCACTAATAAATGCGTCTGATAATTCGCCAGCATTTAACATATCTAGAGGCATCTTATTATTATTAATCATAAATAATAAGAAATCTAATGATTGAATATTAGGGTCTTCTGCATAAGCAGCTATTTGATCTAATAATATTGTTAATGTATCAATAGCTAAATCTTGATTTGCAGGATCTGCAAATAATATTTCTAACATTTGGAACATATTAGAGTTATTTTGTAACATTTCTAAATCTTCATATTTATAATTAAGTTGAACTTGGAAGTCTTCAATCATTTCTTTTAAATCATGATATGCATTTGCTCTATCATTTAAGTAATAAGTGAAATATGAATAACCATCACTTGTCAAAAGACTTCCATATACTGATTCAAAATAAGCGGCTTGATTAAATAGTTCACTCTGTGTATCAACCATGCTTTGATACAAAATACATAAGTCATTGTACATATAGTAATCATCAGCATAATAATTACTTAACATATCATCAACTTTATACCATTCTCCGTTATTCATATATTCAACTAATTGATTGTAGAAATCATAATTAAACCATTCATCATCTGTATAACGATTGTATGTAGTGTAATATGCAATTTCGCTATCCATCTTATTAATATATGCTTGCCATAAATCATAAGCTGCTTGTTGGGCTACAGGATCTGAGATTAAAGAAATTTCATCATTTACTTCAGTCAATAAATCATCTAAAGAAATTTGCGTTCCATCCAATAGTCCTTCAATTTCTGCTATTTCTGAAAGTAATTCAGATGCATCATACATATCAGGTAATTGTGGATAAACATAAATCATAAATGCATTCATCATGTAAGTTGCAATTTCTTCATTAGTATATCCGAAAGAACTAATACCTTTATATAAAACCATCAAATCTTTAATAGAATGAATATCTTCAATTTTCTCTAATGAAGGTGCAACCCCCATTAATAAGTAGAATACTTCTTCGCTATTTTCAATATCAATTCCAAATACACCACATAATTCAGCTATTTTTTCATCAACATTTTCTTCATCAATATCAGGGAATATATTATATACCAACGATACTAAATCATCATAACTATATCCAAATGATCCTGCATCAAAAATAGCTTCTGGATCAACAATTATATTGCTTAAGAATATAGCTTTATTTTGTAATTCATATAAATCAGCAAATGTATCAGGATCCAAATTTTCTGGATCTAATGCGGCAGCTTGAGCAACATCTAACATGAAATCATCTATAAAATCAGTCCATGCACTTTGTAAAGCTGCTAAATCTGCTGGATCATATCCTGGTCCATATGTTTGATCATAGTATACTTCATTTAATATATTAGCTAACAAATCTAAATCAACTTCAGTCGGATCAACCATTGAATTAATTAATTGTGAACCCAAAATTACCATTGTATATAGATTATCTCCGCCATGTTGTATCATGTCCATGTATCTCATAAACATTTCAACATCATCATAAGTTAAACCATCTAAGAAATTAGTAAATTCAGTTA
>JAOZSU010000128.1:0-4053 GCA_029939475.1 Mycoplasmatota bacterium
GAAAGCACCGCAATACCAGTTATTATAATTGCAGTAGGGACAGTATTTGCATATTATTTTGGTGGGTTATATGGTATCGGTTTAGCAGCTGTTGGGATGTTAGGTACTGCTGGAATGACTGTTTCAGTAGATGCATATGGGCCTATAGCTGACAATGCAGGTGGAATAGCTCAAATGGCTAAACTAGATAAAAGAGTTCGTGAAATAACTGATGAACTAGACAGTGTTGGTAATACCACTGCAGCTATTGCTAAAGGTTTTGCAATAGGTAGTGCTGCTTTAACCGCATTAGCATTGTTCAACGCTTTTATTGAAGAAGCTGGTTTAACTGGTATAAATATCACAAAACCAAATGTTATAGCTGGTTTAATGATTGGCGGTATGTTAGCTTATCTATTTAGTTCACTCACCATTAAAAGTGTTGGTAGAGCTGCCAATAAAATGATTGATGAAGTTAGAAGACAGTTTCGTGATATTCCTGGAATATTGGAAGGAACTAGTAATCCTGATTATGCAGAATGCGTTAAAATATCAACTACTGCGGCTTTAAAAGAAATGATTTATCCTGCAGTTTTAGCGATTATTACTCCTTTAATAGTAGGTTTCTTATTTGGAGCTGAAGCTCTTGGTGGAATGTTAGCTGGTACCTTGATATCTGGTATTATGTTAGCTATCTTTATGGCTAACTCCGGAGGAGCCTGGGATAATGCTAAAAAATATATCGAATCTGGGAAACATGGAGGCCGTGGAAGTTTAGCTCATAAAGCTGGAGTTACAGGTGATACTGTTGGTGATCCATTGAAAGATACAGCTGGTCCTGCAATAGACATTTTAATTAAATTGATGACTACTATATCTTTAGTTTGTGCTACTTTGTTTGGAACTGGTATTATTTAAAATAAATATCAATAAAATTAAAATGAGCTAAAATTAAATTTAGCTTATTTTTTTTGCATAAATACATAAATGTAATTACAATTACTAACTATTCATTTTAATAAAATTGTGGTAAAATAAATACAAAAATATAAGAAAGGATATATGATGAAATTCGAAGAATTTGAATACAAAAGACCTGATATTAGTCAATATCAAAAAGAGATTAAAAAGCTAACAGATGTTATTGGTTCTAATGTTGATAAAACAACTGAGCTTGAAGCTATTTATAAGTTTTTTGAAATTATGGATGAGTTAGAAAGCTTAGAAACAATAGCTTCAATTAGGAATGCAATTGATACCACAGATAAATTTTATGAAAAAGAACAAGAATTTTTTGATTTAAATAGACCTAATTTACAGGAATCTTATAACATTTTTAACAAAAAGTTATTACAGTCTAAAAATCGTAAAGATTTAGAAAAAGAATTAGGTTTTTTAATTTTTGATCAAGCTAATTTATCACAAAAAACTTTCAAACCAAAGATTATTCCTAATTTACAAAAGGAAAACAAACTTACTACTGAATATTCTAAATTATTAGCTAGTGCTAAAATTGAATTTGATGGTGGTATATATAACTTAAGCCAAATGGGGCCTTTTATGCAGAATCCAAATCGTGAAACAAGACATAAAGCTCAACTAGCAGTATCTGGATTTTTTAAAGAAAAAGAAAAAGATTTAGATAAAATTTATGATGAATTAGTTCAAGTAAGAACTAAAATTGCTCATAAATTAGGTTACAAAAACTTTGTTCAACTCGGTTATGATAGATTAGGAAGAACTGATTATAATGCTAAAGATGTAAAACAATATAGAGATCAAATATATAAATATATTGTTCCAGCAGTTATTGATTTAGCTAAGAGAAAAGGAAAAAGAATTGGAATAAGTGATTTTAAATCATATGACTTAGCCTTATCATATAAATCTGGGAATCCAACTCCAAAAGGAGATAGAGCTTGGCAGGTTGAACAAGCTAGGAAGATGTATGAAGAACTATCTGATGAGACAGGTAAATTTTTTAATCGAATGGTAGAGATGAACGTTTTAGAATTAGATTCTAAAAAAGGCAAATCTGGTGGTGGATGGTGCACTTTCATACCTAAGTATGATACTCCATATATTTTCGCAAACTTCAATGGAACTGCTCACGATGTAAATGTATTAACTCATGAAGCAGGACATGCTTTTCAAATTTATCAATCAAGGAATTTATTACCAGTATATAGATGGCCTACTTTAGAAGCTTGTGAAATTCATTCAATGAGTATGGAATTTATTACTTGGCCTTGGATGGAAAATTTCTTTAAAGAAGATACTGAAAAATATAAATTTGATCACTTAGCTTCTGCTGTTTCATTCTTACCATACGGGGCTTTAGTAGACGAATTCCAACATGAAGTATATGAAAACCCTAATCTATCTCCTGATGAAAGAAAAGCTGTTTGGAGAAAATTAGAAATCAAATACTTACCTTTTAAGGATTATGATGATGATGAATTTTTAAATAAAGGAACTTATTGGTTTAGACAAGGTCATATCTTTAGTTCGCCTTTCTATTACATTGATTATACTTTAGCTCAAGTTTGTGCTTTTCAATTCTTTATTTGGTCAAGAAAAGACCATAAATCTACATTTGAAAACTATGTTTCATTATGTAGATTGGGAGGCTCAAAGCCTTTCACTGAATTAATGAAAAATGCAAACCTAAAAAATCCATTTAAAGAGGGAACAATCGAAGGAATTCTTAAACCAATAAAAGAGTATTTAAATAGTGTTGATGATATGAAATTATAATTTATGAATAAAATACTTGTTATTGGATCTCCTGGTAGTGGTAAGTCTACTTTATCAAAAGAGCTATCTAAAATATTAAATATTCCCATATTGCATTTAGATTGTATTTTCCATATTGATAATTATCATCATATAAATAAAGATGAATTTCTACTAAAAATCAAACAGTTTGTAAGTGAAAATGATAGATTTATAATAGATGGTAATTATAGAAGTACTCTAGATTTTAGATTGAAATTCGCTGATACTGTAATTCTTTTTAATATGCCTACAAATATATGCTTAGAAAATATATTAAAAAGAATTAAGAATAATAAACCTAGAGATGATATAACCAAAGGCTTTGATAATTCAATTTATGATCAAGAATTTATTGATTATGTTAAAACATTTAAAGATAAGGAATATCCTATAATATTAGAAAAATTAAGTAATTTTACAAAAAATATTATTAAAATACAAAGTTACAAAGAAAAAGAAAATTTCATAAATGAACTCAAAATATATAAGCATTAAGTATAAAGATTAATATATATATAGATATTTATAGTATAATATTAATATAAAGATTAAAAAGGAGTGAATTATATGAATAAAAAATTAGAAGAAGCTATCAATACACAACTTAATTTTGAAATTGAGTCTGCATTTGTTTATATGGCAATGAAAAACTATTTAGAAACTTTATCTCTTGAAGGATTTGTCAATTGGTTTGATATTCAATTTCAAGAAGAAATGGCTCACGCTCAAAAATTTATGAATTATATAAATGAACGTGGTGGAAGAGTTGAAATCAGAGGATTTGAAACTCCTAAAAATGATTTTAATTCTGTTTTAGAAGTATTAGAGGCTTCATTAGCTCATGAAAAAGAAGTAACTAGAAGAATACATAATTTAATGAAACTCGCAATCGAAGAAAATGATTATCCGAGTATAAGTTTTCTTCAATGGTATGTGGATGAACAAGTTGAAGAGGAAGATAATTTTTCAAAATTAATTGAAAAAGTTAAAATCGTGAAAAACTCTGGTTTATACATGCTTGATAAAGAATTAGCTACTAGAGTATTCGTTCCAATTTCTAAAGAATAGACTTATATATTTTTGCATTTAAAAAGCTATATTAGACGATTTCTAATATAGCTTTTTTTTGAAGTTATTCTTTTATAGCCGTATTTATTTGGTTGTGATAAACAAAATATTTTGTAAAAAGAAATTCTGTAATAAAATTAGTTATCATCGCAAAACCTGTAACTAAATATCCGTTCCAGCCTAAATTTAATTCTAAGAAGTTTCCTCCCCAAGTAGATAAAGGAGTAA
>JAOZSU010000129.1:0-2661 GCA_029939475.1 Mycoplasmatota bacterium
TTTATATGAATAGTGAAGAATCAGCAAAAAGGATTTGGAATGAAAAAATACCGTCAAAATGGTATTTTGCAATACCAATAGTAGGTATATGGATAATTCTTTTGATAGTGATATTTAAAATAGTGATAGAAAAAATCATATAATAAATGTTTTATTTCGCATTCGAAGAATAGAAAAAAAACATATAATATGTTATAATATATTAATAACTAATAAATAAGGAGGATAAAATCATGAAAATAGAAAAACGCAGAGATTCATTAAGATTAGTAAGAGATATGAATAAAGTGCCTGGAGTCTTATATGGAAAATCAATTTCTCCAATATCAATTCAAATTAACGAATCTGATTTACATGAGTTAATTAAAAAATATGGTTATACAAAAACTTTTAAAATTAATTTAGGAAAGGAATCACATACTGTATATATTAAAGAAGTTCAATATGATATTATTAAAAGAAACTTTCCACTAAACGTTAAATTCCAAAAAGTAATTGAAGGTGACACTATAAAAGCTAGTGTTCCATTAAATATCATAGGTAGAGAAGCAATTGAAAAATCTAATACAATTGTTCAAATTGTATCTGATTTTATTGATGTTGAATATCCAATTGGTAAAGGATTAACTAATATTGATGTTGATGTTTCACATATGAATGTTGGAGATTCATTACAAGTTAAGGATTTAAAATTACCTGAATATTTAATTGTTCACGATGACGAAGACAAGATTCTTATTAGTGTAACTGAAGTTGCTTATGTTGAGGAAGAAGAAACTACTGAAGAAGTTGATATTACTGACGTAGAGGTTGATAAAGAAAAAACTGAAGAATAAGATTAAATTATAAAAAAGTAAAACCTCAGTTCAAACCAGAATGGATTGAGGTTTTTATTATAACAAAATTAAGGAATGATTTTATGAAAAAAAATGCCTATGTTACATTCATTATTCGCAATGATTCTTATCTGCCTGGGGCTTTAGTATTTGCCTATGCTTTGAAAAAACAAAATACTAAATATGATTTAATATGTATTGTTTCTGATAATATAACAGACAAGGCAAAGGAAAATTTGCTTGTTTTATATGATGAAGTAATTGTTTTAAAAGAATTATATGTAGCACATGAAAGAAGACAAGAAAGACAGGACCGCCCTTTTTTATTCTCAAGATTCAATGCATTTAGATTGGGAGAAGATGGAGATTTAGGTAAAAAATATAATAAAATAATAATAGCTGACTGCGACCTCTTGCCACTTAAAGATTTTGATTCCTTATTTGAATTAAATGCTCCAGCGGGAATTATTAATGAAAAAAAAGAATATTGTATGGAATATTTAGAAAAAAAATATATCATACCTGATTCTGCCTATGTTGATAAAACTTGGAAATGGCATAGAATTTATCAAAATATACCACATGGAACTAAAATTCCTAAGGAAATTACAGATAGGATTAAGTTTGATAAAGAGAATATGGGAGTCAATGCTTCTTTGATGTTGTTTGAACCAAATATGGATTTATATGATTCCATACTCCAAGATATGAAAAATCCTGTTACACAAAAAGACATATCTCAATATAATTGGCCCGAGATGCAATATATAACCCTTAAATTAAGCGGAAAATGGACTAATATAGATTTAAGATATTCATCTTTTAATGGATATCCATATATAGATATATTAAATGGAATTCATTATGCTGGATTAAAACCTTGGAATATAAAAAATAAGAGTATCAAATCATATGGTAGATTTGAAGATTATAGATTATGGTTTAAAGTTTATACAAATATGATTGATGAATATTCTAAATTAAAAAAAGGTAAACTATTAAGAATATATAATTATTTTATTGAGTTACAAAAAAATAAATTATATCAATTTAATAAAACCTATTTATCTAATATAAAACATCTCTTTGAATAAGATATATATTTTAAAAAGGAGGAAAGATAATGAAAATACTCACTAATACATTTAAATTAAATAATGGAATAGAAATTCCAGTAGTAGGTTTTGGAACCTGGAAGATAAAAGAAGGTGATCAAGCTTATGAATCAACATTGTTAGCCTTAAAAAATGGATATAGGCATATCGATACAGCCGCAATGTATGAAAATGAATTAAGCATAGGTCGGGCAATAAAAGATTCTAAAATTCCTCGTGAAGAAATATTTGTGACTACAAAGCTGTCACCTAAAATTAAGACTTATGAAGAAACAAAAAAAGCTTTTAATCAATCGCTTAAGAATTTAGATTTAGATTATATAGATTTATATTTAATTCATACTCCTTGGTCTTGGGATGAGTTGGGAAAAGACTGTAATAAGAGAAATAATGCTATATATAGAGCGATGGAAGAGCTATATTTTCAAGATAAAATCAAGGCTATTGGAATTTCTAATTTTGTAGTTAATGACATGAAAAATATTATAGATAATAATACTATAATACCCATGGTCAATCAAATAAGATATTCTATAGGAGTAAATCAATCTAAAGTAATAGAATATTGTAAAAACCAGAATATATTTGTTGTAGCTTATTCACCTTTAGATAAAGGTAATTTACTTCAAAATAAATATGTAATAAAGATGGCTAATAAATACCAAGTTTCTCCAGCTCAAATTTGTTTAAGATATTTAATTCAAAAAGGT
>JAOZSU010000129.1:2671-4025 GCA_029939475.1 Mycoplasmatota bacterium
AAATATATACAAAAAAATATTCAATTGGATTTTCATATAGATGAAAGAGATATGATTTTTTTAGATTTTTTATAGAAAATTAAATATATCATAAAGGAGAAAAACTTATAATGTCCAAATCTTATAAATATATAATTGTTTTTTCTAGTATAAGCTTATTTCTTTTTATAGCCATGACTTCAAATGCTTTTGGATTATTGAATGGTTCTAATTTTAATTCAAACATGATGCTAGATAAAAAGTTTTACTATACAAGTTTTGAGATGAATAACTTAATATCCTCATTGAATAGTGAAATGATTAAGACATATTTCTCTTTACATTTAATTGATTATTTATTTATTTTATTTTTCTATCCTACTTTAGGATTATTAATGTTTAATGTTAGTAATAAGAGAATCAAAATATTATTAATTCCTTTATTAGCTATGGTTTTTGACATAATAGAAAATATTTTTATTGATTTTAGTCTTTATCATGGATTATCAAAGATAGTTATGTCTTTAACAGGTTTTATTACATTATTAAAATTTAGCTGTATATTTATTTCTATCATTTTAATAATTTATTATATTATCAAGAAGATATTAAAATAATTTATACATTGCTGTATTATAGTTGATATATATATATATAACCATTATAATTTATTCACCATCAAAATTTACTAGAGTTTTTTAAGGAGGACATATGAATAAAAAATTATCCGCAGTAATAATCATGCTTTTGTTTGTTTTTGCCTTTGTTTCGTGCGATTTTTTAAGTAGCACGCATACAACTTCTAATATTACAACAGAAGGTATTACTACGACAGCTATTACAAGTACAACTACAAGTATTCAAACCACTACAGAAGCTACAACTACAACGGAGGCTACAACTACAACAGAGGCTATAACTACAACAGAATTAACAACTACAGAAGCTACAACAACTTCAGTAAATACTGCTGAACCATTTTATCCAACAGGATATTCTTTATTACAAGATGAATTAGATTATGTTGGGATTCCTTCCATGGGAGATGTAAATATTTTAGTGTTTGCGGTTGATTTTAGTGATTATCCAAATGACTCTTATGGAATATCAATGAATGATTTAGAAATTGCGTTTAATGGTGTATCAAGTGATTTAGATTATGAATCCTTAAAAAGCTTTTATCAAAAAAGTTCTTTTAATAAATTAAATCTTAATGCTGATATATATGGATATTATACAGCCGAACATCCATCTTCATATTATGATGATTTATATGATAAATACTGGGCAGTAGATCCTATTACAGGAGAGTGGTTATATGATGAAACTGAATCATCACTTTCAGATTCAGATATTATTAAAGAAGTTTTAACAT
>JAOZSU010000006.1:0-7691 GCA_029939475.1 Mycoplasmatota bacterium
GTTCATAACTTTTATTACCGAGAAGATGATGTATTTCTTTTGAAAAACTATGTTTTAAATTTTTACCTACTAAACCATACATTCTAATTCAACACATCTTTCTTATATAATAATGAATCTAAACAAGCAAACTGAAGAACAGCATTAATTACATGAACAGCTCTTGATACAATTTGCGGATCGTGTCTTCCTTTAATTGTAATAGTTTCATTTTCTCTTGTCTTGAGATTAATTGTTTGTTGAGGCTTAGCGATAGAAGCGGTTGGTTTAACTGCACAACGAATTATAATTGGTCTACCGTTAGTTAAACCACCTAAAATACCACCATTATTATTAGATAATGTAGTTACTTTATCGTCATTAATTTTATATTGGTCATTAACTTCAGAACCGTAATATTTTGTTATATTAAAACCTTTTCCAAATTCAACGCCTTTTATTCCTGGAACACTGAAAAGTAATTGTGATACATAACTTTCAAAAGATAAAAAATATGGCTCTCCAATACCAACTGGCATATTAATAATTTTAGATTCAACAACTCCGCCGATAGAATCTAAATTTGTTTTTGTATTAGAAATTAAATTATACATTTCATTTTTCTTGTTAGTATTAATCAAAGGAAAAAATAGTTTATTTAATTCTACAATTTCTTTGTAATCATCAGAGTTCATATCAAACGGGGTATCTAAAATACTTTTTAAGCTATAAATATGAGAGCCTATATATATGTTATTATTTTGAAGTATTTGTTGGGAAATTGATCCTATAATCATCCATAAAGCAGTTAATCTTCCAGAAAAAAAGCCGCCACCTCTAAAATCATTAAATCCATTATATTTTATATTTGCAGGATAATCAGAGTGAGAAGGTCTTGGAAGAAAATTTAGGTTTTCATAATCATTACTTTTTATATTTTTGTTTTCAATGATAATTGTTAAAGCTCCGCCAGTTGTTTTTTTATTAAAAAAACCAGAAACAATTTTATATTGGTCCATTTCTATTCTACCTGTACTGATTTCAGCTTTTGGTCTTCTTTTTGTTAGATTAAAACGCATTAAATCTTCATCAATTTTAATGCCAGCAGGCAAACCATCTATAACTAACCCAATTTCTGATCCATGAGATTCACCAAAAAAAGTAATTTTAATATTATTTCCAATTGTATTCATTGATTTTCACCGCCTAAAAAGAAACTTTTTTAATTTTTGCTTCTCCTATTTTATTTACTATAATTAAATTTAACTTATCATTATCTATTTTTTTATCTTTTCTAATATAAGGAATAAGTTTTTCTTCTAAAACGTCATCTTCAATTGGTAAATTAAATTTTAATAAAACTTTCTCCAATTGTTTTTTTATTTCCATATTTTCACATACTTTTAGCATGCCTAAAGATATTGCTTCGCCATGTAAATATTTATCATAATTATAATATGCTTCATAAGCATGCCCAAATGTATGACCAAAATTTAGAATTTTGCGAATCGAATTATCAAATTCATCTTTTTCTACAAAATATTTCTTAATTAGTAATGATTGATATATATAATATTCAAGGTTTGATTTTATATTCTCGTTTTCTATTTTTTGAAAAAGTGGTTTTGAATAAATCATTCCATATTTAATCATTTCAGCCATACCATTATTGAATTGTCTTTCGGATAAAGTTTTTAAAACTGTAGGATCAATTAATACCATCTTAGGTGGATAAAATTGACCTATAGAGTTTTTTGCTTTTTTAGTATTAATAGCTACTTTTCCACCAATCGATGAATCTATTTGAGATAATAAAGTAGTAGGTATTTGAATATAGTCAATTCCTCTCATATAAGTCGAAGCAATAAAACCAGACAAATCACCTGTTACTCCACCACCAAGAGCAATAATACAGGCATCACGAGGTACAAGATGGGTTTGCATAATATCAATTATTCTTTCATATTCATGTAAAGATTTTGATTTTTCTCCCGAAGGAAATGTAATAAAAATATTATTAGTACATTTTTCTTTAACACGCTCAATATATATTTTAGGGATATTATCATCGGATATAATAACGTATAACCTAAATTTATCAATATAATCATCTAATGACTCTAGAATATTGTTTTGAATATATATAGGATATTTATGTTTTTTTGATATTACTTCAATTGTTTTCATAAACTCACCTTTATAAATATTTAATCTTAACACCTAATTTTTCTAAATCTTGAAAAAAATCAGGATAAGATTTTTTAACAGCTTCAGCACCTTTAATTGTTACTTTATCTTTTGCGATAGTAGCAGCAATCGCAATCATCATAACAATTCTATGGTCGTTGTATGAATCAAATATATTAGATTTAAATTTTGAAGGCCCATGAATTGTTAATGAATCTTCTCCTAAATCTATTTTAACACCAAATTTAATTAATGTGTTATAAATCGATAATAACCTATTTGATTCTTTAATAATTAATCTCTTTGCGTTTATAAGGTTTGTAGTACCAAAAGATGAAGAAGCTAATATTCCTAAAATAGGTGCGATATCAGGAGATTGACTTACATCAATTGTTATTCCATAAGTTTTTGATTTATAAATATTAAGAGAATTATGATCTTTTTTTATTTTGCCGCCCATTAAATTAATAATATCTATTATTTTTCTATCAGGTTGCATTGAATCGTCATTTAAACCCATTATTTTTATGTCATTATTTATAGTTCCTAAAACAGCAAAAAAAGCCATCTGTGAATAGTCAATTTCAGCATTAATTGATGTAGAAACATATTTTTGATTTTTTTTGATATAAAAAATATTTTTATTTTTCGTTATATTTACTCCAAAGTGTTTTAAAATATTCACGGTCATATCAACATATTGTTTGGATTCAAAATCACCAACTATTTCAATGGTTGAATCACCATTTAGAAGCGGTAAAACAAACAATAATCCAGATATAAATTGAGAGCTTATGTCTCCTGGAACAATATACTTTCCAGGTGAAAGTTGCCCTTTAGTAATTATACTATTACCACTTTTATAAAACACTAAGCCTTGTTTTTTAAAGATATCTTCATATACATTAAATGGTCTATTAATTAAACTGGTTTTTCCCTTAAAATAGGCAAAGTTATTATTTGATAATATAGGTATTAAAAAGCGTATTGTTGAACCTGATTCATTACAATCAACTTCAATATTTTTATTGAAAGATCCATACCCATTTGATGTTATATCAAATGAATTATTATTTATATCGATTTGAACTCCAAGGCTTTTAAAAGCATTAACAGTAGCTAACACATCATCACTTAAAATAATGTTATTAATGGTTGAATGACCTTTAGCTAGAGACGCAGAAATAATAGCTCTATGCAAAAATGATTTAGAAGGGGGCGGCGTAATACTACCTGAAACCTTAGATGGGTAGACATCAACTTTCATTGTTTTTACCTGTTTCTATATCTAGTCTAATTTTTGTTGATTTTTGCATTAATTTCGATAGTTTCTGCCAATCATTTGTAGCTATAGCATCTTTGATTTCTTTAAGGCTATCTTCAAAGTCAGAAATCTTTTCTAATAGATACTCTTTGTTATAGATAAATAACTCTGGCCACAAGGTATTATTTATGATGGATATTCTAGTTAAATCACGATAAGAATCGCCAATAAATCTCTTGGTATCTAAATTTGTAGAAATGGCGTTAACTAGCGATAAACTCAAAACGTGAGTTAACTGAGATGTATAGGCAATTATGTCATCATGTTCTTCTTTACTTATTATAGAAATGTATTTAAAACCCATTTCTTTTGCGAGGTTTTTCGCGATATCAATGTTTTTTGATAAATTTGATTTTACAGGAGTGATAATATAGTTTGCTTCTTTAAAAATATTGGCGTTTGAATATCGAATTCCTATTTTTTCACTACCTGCTATAGGGTGAGAGTATACAATATCAAAAGGTAAAATACCAATATCATGTATTTTATCTATTAAGTATTTTTTAATACCTGACATTTCGATAATTAAGCTAGATATAGGTATTAAATGCTTGTTTTGAAAAATGAAATTTACAATGTCATTAGGATACAAACATAGAAAAACGACATCATTGGCTTTAAAAAAATACTCTAAATTCGTATAGGCTTCATCTATAATTTGATTAGTCTTTGCGTATTCAATTGTATCTGTTGATATATCAAAACCTGATATTTTATGATATGGTTTTAATGCTTTAGCGACAGTTCCACCTATTAACCCTAAACCAACTATTCCTACTCTCATATTCCACCTCTTATTTTATTAATATATTGTAACACAAATTTATTTTTTTTGTTATTATTAGTATAAATTATATTATTACTGCAATATCTTAATTAGTAATCTTTTTCCTTCTATCAATTTATGATATAATTAACTTTAAGAGGTAATATAAAATGTATAAAGAAATTAATGTATTTGATTATGCTAATGTTGTTTTAGAAAAAATGAATGTTGGAAACTTTTTAAACACAAAAAATGGCAATGTAATAAATACAATGATTATAGGTTGGGGTGGAATCAATATTGTTTGGGGGAAACCTATTTTTATTGTTTTAGTTAGAAATTCAAGAGCTACTTTTGATTTAATTGAAAATAGTAATGAATTTACTGTTAGCGTTCCTTTGGATAATAATTTAAATGAGGCTATTAAATTTTGTGGTAGTAATTCTTTAAGAGATTATGATAAATTTAAATATTGTAATTTAACTCCAATTAAAGGGAGAAAAATTAATACTCCAATTATCGCAGAAGCTAAATTACATTTTGAATGTAAAGTTATTTATAAACAGAAACTTAACAAAAGTATTATTCCAAATGAAATAAAAACGAGATATTATAATCCTGAAGATAATAATGATTTTTATCATACAGTTTATTATGGAGAAATAATAGATCAATATATATATGAAAAGGATGAGTGATAATTATGAGTGTTTTATTAAATGGGAAAGCTTTAGCAGCCAAGTTAAGAAGTGAAATTAAAATCAAAACAGAAGAACTAATTGAAAAATATAAGAAAACTCCTCATTTAGTAGTAATTTTAATTGGAGATAATCCTGCGAGCCAATCATATGTTCGCTCAAAAGAAAGAGCGTGTATTAAAGCCGGAATTAAATCAACTGTAATTAGAAGAGATGATACTATTAAAGAATCAGAATTAGAAAAGATAATTATAGATTTAAACAATGATGATTCTGTACATGGAATATTATTGCAACTACCAATCCCTAAACATATTAACGAGGATAAAATATTAAATTTAATAGATCCTAAAAAAGATGTAGATGGATTTGTTTATGAAAACGTTGCAAAATTAAACAAAGGGCAAAAAGATGCAATAGTTCCTTGCACACCTTTAGGTATTACAAAAATATTAGATGAATACAATATAGAGACTAAAGGGAAAAGATGTGTTATTATCGGAAGAAGCCAAATCGTTGGAAAACCAATGGCCGCTTTAATGTTACAACGAAATGCAACTGTAACAATTTGTCATTCTAAAACTGTTGATATGAAATCTATTACAAAAGAAGCGGATATATTAATTGTTGCTATAGGAAGAGCGCATATGATAGATTCTTCTTATGTGAAACCAGGAGCTACTGTAATCGATGTTGGAATTAACAGAGTTGATGGAAAATTAACTGGAGATGTATTTTTTGAAGATGTAGAACCTATTGCTGGGTATATAACACCAGTTCCAGGAGGCGTAGGACCTATGACCATAGCTTGCTTATTAGATAACACCCTAACATGTTTTGAACGTTTAGAAGGGAAAAGTGGATGATTGATCGTTATTCAAGAAAAGAAATGAAAGATATATGGTCAGACAAATCTAAGTTTGACGCTTTTCTAAAAGTTGAATTATTAAATGTTGAAGCCTTATCTACTCTAGGAATCGTTTCAAAAAAAGAATTAAAAGCAATTCAAGAAAATGCAACATATGATATTTCTAAAGTATACGAACTAGAAAAAGAATATAAACACGATGTAATAGCTTTTACTAGAGCTGTATCTTTATCTCTAGGTGAAGAAAAACGTTTTATTCATTATGGATTAACATCTACAGATGTTGTAGATACTGCATATGGAATTTTATATAAAAAAGCTAATAAAATTATTAAAAATGACGTTCAGCGCTTTTTGAAATTATTAAAAAATAAAGCATATGAATATAAAGATACCTTTTGTATAGGAAGAACACATGGAATTCACGCTGATATTACTGTGTTTGGATTAAAATTTGCGCTTTATTATGATGAATTAAAACGCAATTATAATAGATTTATAAAAGCAGCTGAAGAAATAGAAATAGGAAAAATAAGTGGAGCTGTTGGGAACTATGCTTTTACTAATCCTGAAATTGAAAAATATATTTGTTCAAAACTTGGGCTTTCTTCACCAAAAATATCAACACAAATATTACAAAGAGATAGACATGCATATTACATTAGTTCTTTAGTTTTGTTAGCTTCCACATTAGAAAAAATAGCTTTAGAAATACGTCATTTGCAACGTACTGAAGTTAATGAAGTAAGAGAACCTTTTAGTATTAATCAAAAAGGTTCTTCTGCAATGCCTCACAAGAAGAATCCTATAGTAAGTGAAAATATCTGTGGAATAGCTAGAGTTTTAAGGGGATATTTAATACCTGCTTTTGAAGATATTGCCTTGTGGCATGAAAGAGACATTTCTCATTCTTCAGTTGAAAGAATCATTATTCCTGATTCAACTATTTTAATTGATTATATGTTTAATAGATATTATGATATTATAAAAGGACTTGTAGTATACGAAAAAAACATGTTAGATAATATATATAAAACAAAAGGAATTATATTTTCTCAAAAAGTTTTGACAGCTTTAATTGATAAGGGAATGAATAGAGAAGAGGCATATGATATTATTCAGCCTTTAGCTAATTATTGTTATGAAGAGCAAAAAGATTTTATAGAAGCTATATCTAATAATATTAAGATTAAATCTATTTTTAGTGAAAAAGAGATTAAATCTTTGTTTGATTTAAATCACTATAAAAGAAACGTTGAATATATATATCAGAAAGTATTTGATTAATATGATGAATGTAAAAACCTTTTTAAGAAAAACGATATTAATATTAATAATAATATTCGCTATTACTATAAGCGGGTTTTTTCATTATACAGTTTATGCAGCAGCTGATAAAACCGCATTAGAAACTGCTTATAGCCAAGTTCAAGCAATTAATTCAACTCAAGAAAATTCTCCCGTTGGTGACCCATATTATGAAGAAACTTCATTTCAAGCCTTTACAGATGCTATAGATGGTTTGGGTGGATTAAGTGGAATTCAAAGCGTAATAAATGATGATTTAGCTACACAAGCTGAAGTGGATGATTTAACAGAAAATATTAATAATGCAATTAATGGATTAATATTAGATGATACTTATTATCAAACTTTAGCTAATTTTTCTCAAGCAAAAGCTATTGATTTATCTATTTATACATCTGATTCACAAATTTTATATAATGATGCATTAGATAATATAGAAACTATTTTGAATAATCCTACAGCTGGAAACGAAGCTATTAATAATTTAAATGCTGATATAGATGCAGCGGCTAATTTATTAGTTTTACGAGGAGACAAAACAGAATTAATAGCTGTAAAAGA
>JAOZSU010000006.1:7701-9459 GCA_029939475.1 Mycoplasmatota bacterium
CTACTGGAGATGATTATATACCTAGTACATTTACAAATTTCAAAACAGCGTATGATAATATAGATACAGTGATTCAAGCTGATATTGGATTAACTTTACAACAATTATTGGATGATATAGATGCATTGCAAAGCGATGTAGATATTGCAAAATCAAGATTGGACGATGTATTAGATATATTGATTATTAAACCAGATAAATCGACCTTAATTACAGAATATAATAATGCATTGTTAATAGATGAAGATTTATATACATCTTCTTCTTATTCAACTTTTGAAAATGGATTAATTTCTATTAATAATGTGATTAACGACGTTGAAACTACTGATGCAGATGTAACTCAAGCATTAAATGATTTAACTGATTTGTACAGTGTATTAGTATTTAAAGCTGATGTAACTGATTTAGAAGCAGAATATAACAATGCAATTAGTAAAGATTTATCTGAATATACTCCAAATTCAATTCAGGAATTTGAAGCTGAATTAAATCGCATTAATAATATTTTAATATCCGATGATACTGATCAAGCGACAGCTGATCAAGCATTAGATGATTTATTAAATGCATATGATTTATTAATAAAACAAGCAGACCGTTCAAGATTATCAACTTTAAATGAATTAATTATAGTTGCTTATTATGAAGAAAGAAGCAAATATACAGAATCTTCCTACCAGGAATTTAAAACTGCAATTGATAATATAGGTTCTTATATTTATATAAATTCAATCATAAATGATGATAATATTGATCAAGCAACAGTTAATTCACTTTCAAGTGAACTTCAAGACGCTTTAGATTTATTGATGCCAATTTATGATAATTCATCTATACTGGTTTTATATACAGAATGTAAAAATATAGATTTAACAGGATATACTGAAGATTCTATTACAAATTATAACAATGAATTAGACCGTTTATTTGATATAATAACAGGAAGAGAATTTGATGCTGAAGCAGCGACTCAAGTAGCTAATGATTTAATGAATGCTAGTGATTTATTGGTTTTATTACCAGATATGACAGAATTGCAAGAATTATATGATTCTACATCTATTTATCGAGAAGAAGATTATTCTGTGTCTTCATATGGAGCATATGTAATCGCAAAAGATAATGCTTTAAATGTATTACAAGATAAAAATGCAGATGAAAATATGGTAGAAAATGCAATAACTTTATTACAAAACGCAATAGATGAATTAATGCCTAAACAAGAAACTATATATATATTTGAAGGAGATACAATTAATATAAATCAATATATAACTTTAGGACAAGCTGATATTTTAAATTATTCAATAGATGATCCAAATGTTTTATCTATTGATAATTCTGGAAATGTAACGGGATTAAAATACGGGGAAACAAATGTACACATTGCTTTAAGTAATGGATATACTGAGACACTTACTTTGCATGTCAAAGCTAAATTATCTACTTCTGTTATTGTTTTAACATTTACAGTACCAGTCGTAAGTATTGGATTAGGAGCTACAATTGTATTTGTAAAGAAAGATACATGGATTTTATTAGGAAAATATATTACAATGATTTTTAAAAGAAAATAGGTGGTACAAAAAATGAATGATAAAAGAAAAAAAACCTGGCTTGTTTTAGGGTTATGGAGCGTTGTTTTAATTATTTTTCTAGGCTTATTTTTTATCGCGAGTAAACCTAGTGAATGGAGTGCTAATTCTAATATAAAATTTATATCTGCTGATCTCTGGGAAATTGCGACATTTTTAC
>JAOZSU010000006.1:9469-14861 GCA_029939475.1 Mycoplasmatota bacterium
TATCAATATTATTATTTGTAGCTCTAACACAACTTACATTTTTTGTTATTCAACTAAAAGGAAAAAACAACACTAAAAATGAAAAAGACAAATTAATACAATATAAATCGACTTCTTTAACTTTGGTTATTATATTAATGTATGTTTTTATATTTACGATGTTGATTTATATAGTTTATGAAAATGATGTATTAATGCCTATATCTTGGATGTGGTTTTTAGGTTATTCAACTGTATTTTTAACTTATATAGTAAATAGTGGATTCTATTTATGGTATGAAAAACGAATCAAATAATGCCACATTAAATATTAACGCAATTTACAAATTAATATTTTATCTGTTATAATGATGAAAAATAAGGAGGGTGTTTATGGCTTCAAAAAGAGTGCTATATCGCGATGTCGATAACGGAAAAATTTCAGGAGTATGTGCTGGATTATCAGATTATTTAGATATTGATGTAACTTTAATTCGTGTAATATGGCTTATTTTAGTTTTGTGTGTTGGGACAGGGTTGTTAGCGTATATTATTATGGCTTTAGTTGTAGAACCAAAACAAGTTGTTATGGCTAAAATAAATAAAAAACGCGCTGAAGAAAGCGATGATCCTTTCGCAAAATATGATTGATAATTAAGTTTAAAAACTCATAAAAAAACTACTAAATTTTAGTAGTTTTTTATTTTGAAACAAAACAATTATATAATAAAATATTAAAAACAAAATTTATAATTTTTGTAATTTTCTAAACAAAACAATTTATATTTTTTTATAAACAAAACTTTTAAAAATACAATAGTTTTTTTGTATTAACAAGAGTATAATATCTCACAAAGAGGAGGGGATAAAATGGATAAATATAAGATATATAGAAATATATTATGTATTGATTTAAAAAGCTTTTATGCATCTGTAGAATGTGCTTTATTAGGCTTAGATCCATTTAAAACCCCTCTAGTTGTAGCGGACAAAGAAAGAGGCGGAGGATCAATTGTTTTAGCTGTATCACCATATTTAAAAAAATTCGGAGTTCCTAGTAGATGCCGCGTATATGAACTACCAAAAACAATTGATATTATTTATTGTAAGCCTAGATTAGAAAAATATTTGGAATATTCTGTTAAAATTATTGAAATATATTTGAAATTTATTTCTGAAGAAGATATTTATGTATATTCTGTAGATGAAGTGTTCATTGATTTTACTGAATATTTAGATTATTACAATATGACTGATTATGAATTTGCTAAAAAAATATTAAAAACAATTTATCAAGAGACTAAGATTTATGCAACTTGTGGAATTGGGCCTAATATGTTAATCGCAAAACTTGCATTAGATATTGAATCAAAACATTCACCTAGTTTTATTGCTAAATGGAATTACGATAGTTTGCCTTCAAAACTTTGGCACATAACACCTTTATCCAAAATGTGGGGAATTGGTAGAAATATGGAGCGTAATCTTAATCAAATGGACATTTTTAAAATTGGAGATTTAGCGAATTATGATGTTATAGAATTAAAAAAGAAATTTGGAATTATAGGAGAAGAATTATATTATCATTCTCATGGTATTGATATGAGTATGATACAAGAAAAAATGAATATAAAACCTGTTAGCAAAAGTTACGGAATTGGACAGACTCTATTCCACGATTATTATAAACCAGAAATATATCAAATTATTAGAGAGATGGTTGATGATGTTTGTAGAAGGTTAAGGTTAAGCAAAAAACTTGCTAGAACGGTACATTTTGGGTTAGCATATAGCAAAGATGTCGGCGGAGGATTTTCGCGTCAGATGAAACTTGCCTCACCATCTCAAAATGAGTCTCATATTTATCGAGCGTGTTTAAGGTTAATGGAAAAATTTTATGATAATTCGCCAATAAGAGTTGTAAGAGTTTCGGTAACAAATCTTGTAGAAAAAATAGGCTATCAAACAAATATATTTGAAGATATCAACGAAGTTTTCAAAGAGCAAAAAGTATTTTCAACGATTGATGAAATAAAAAGCCGTTATGGAAAGAACAGTGTTAATAGAGCTTCTAGCGAATTAAAATATTCTACGATTAAGGCTAGAAATGAAATGATAGGTGGACATAATGCTTAATACTTATAAAGACCGAGGGATTATTAAATGGGCGGCCTTTGATGCGTTGAACGGATTTAATTCAATGTTAAAAGAAATGCAATATCGTTTGAAAAAAATTGAAAAGCCTATATTGAGTAACGATGCTCTTGAAATGTTAAACAGAAAACTAAACGAAGCTTTACATAATCATTTAGAAGTAGCTATTACTTATTTTAAAGATGGATATTCTAAAGTAACTTATGGAAAAATAAAAAAAGTTGACTATATTTATAAATTTGTCATTCTTTCTACGCTAGAAAAAATATCTGCTTCTGATATTTTAAATATAGATTTATTATGATAGGTGAAAATATATATATAATTATGATAGAATGTATATATAAAAATAAAAAAATAAGGATGTGATAAAGTGATTACTGAAAAAGCATATGCAAAAGTAAATCTCTTTATAAATGTCATAGGCAAAAGAGAAGACGGGTATCATAATCTAGAGATGATAAATGCAAAAATTGATTTATATGATACGATTACAATAGAAGAAATAGATTCTCCTGGGTTAGCCATCATTAAATCTAATGATTTATTTCTCTCAAATCAAAATAATTTAGTAATTGAATCGGCTAGATATATGATTCAAAAATTTGTTCCTGAAAAAGGAATTTCTGTAACTATAGATAAAGTAATTCCTTTTGGTGCGGGATTAGCGGGAAACTCAGTTGATGCAGCGGCTATTATTAGAGGAATAAATAAAATGTTCCAATTAAATTTAACACTTCAAGAAATGCAAAATATAGGAATTAAATTTGGAGCGGATATTCCTTATTGTATTATTGATAAACCCGCTTTTGTTGAAGGTATCGGAGAAAAAATAACAACATTTGAATTTGATTTTTCTAATTATAAAATATTATTAGTAAATCCAAGAGAATATATCTCAACAGAAGATATTTTTACATTAGGAGATCGTTTTGGTTTTGATAATATCGATATAAAAAAGATTAAAAAAGCTGTTCAAAAAAATAATATTGAAGATTTTGTTCAAAATATGCATAATGCACTTCAAACTATAGCGATAAATAAAAATAAAAAAGTTGTTGAACAAACTTATAATGATATTAAAAATGAACTTGGTGACAAGGGATTAACAATGACAGGATCAGGATCAACATTTATTAAGATGGTAAAAGCGAGTGATGTGGAAGCTCAAGCATTTGTAGAGCGTAATAAAGGTAAATATTTTACAAATATTTATAATTTTTTATAAAATTTTTGCTTAACCCATTGAAAATTTAAAAAAAATCGTGATATAATCATTTAAAGAGGTGGTAATGTGGAAATTACAGAAGTACGCGCAAAAAGAATCAACGGAGATAATCGTTTGGTTGGCATTGCGGCGATAACGATTGATAATTGTTTTGTTGTGCATGAGTTGCGAATCATTGAGGGAAAAAATGGACTTTTTGTTGCTATGCCAAGTAGAAAAATGCCTAACGGCGATTACAAAGATGTTGCCCATCCAATCAACAGTGAAACTAGAGCAATGATTGAAAAAGCAGTACTAGATAAGTATCATGAAATTCCAGAAATAAAATCTGAAGAAGAATAGCACTAACATAAGTTAGTGCTTTTTTATTTCTATATGTTGTTGTATAATATAATAGTACAATGAATATGAGAATTAATTTATAGAAAGGGTATAGTAAAATTAAGATATTACTATATAAATTGGTGATTAAATGGCTGTATTTCATGGGTCAAAAGTTAAAATATTTGCGTTAAGTTCAAGCGCTCAATTAACTAAAGATATAGCGGATTATATTGGGATTCCAGTCTCAGAATGTGAAGTAAAGCGTTTTGCAGATGGAGAAATAAATATAAACATCCCAGAAACAGTCCGTGGACATAAAGTATTTGTTATTCAATCAACAAATTCCCCAGTTAACGAAAGAGTTATGGAACTGTTAATTATGATTGATGCTTTAAAACGAGCATCTGCAAGAGAAGTGAATGTTGTAATGCCTTATTATGGATATTCACGTCAAGATAGAAAAGCTAAAGCTAGAGAACCTATCTCAGCTAAATTGATAGCCGATTTGTTACAAGTTGCAGGAGCAGCCAGGGTTATATCAATGGATTTGCATGCAGCTCAAATTCAAGGATTTTTTAATATACCTATAGATAATTTTAGGGCGCTTCCTTTAATGGCTAAACATTTATTAACACTTAAACTCGAAGATGTTTGCATTGTATCTCCTGATCACGGAGGAGCTACAAGAGCTAGAGATTTAGCTAATGCAATGAATAATGCACCAATAGCTATAATTGATAAAATGAGACCGAAACCTAATGTTGCATCTGTAATGAATATAATTGGAGATGTAAAAGACAAAAACTGTATTATAATTGATGATATGGTAGATACCGCAGGTTCAATTACAGCCGCAACTTATGCATTGAAAGATGCTGGGGCTAAAAAAGTATATGTTTGTTGCACACATCCATTATTATCTGGAGATGCGGTAAAAAAAATAGAAGAGTCACCAATAGAAAAATTAATTTGTACAAATACTGTTGAAATTCCAAAAGAAAAATTATCTCCAAAGATAACTCAATTATCTATTGCTAACTTATTAGGACAAGGAATTATAAATATAATTGATGATCAAGGCGTTTCTTCCTTGTTTAAATAAAAATATTTAGCTTGCTTTACAAAAGCAATTATTATGATATAATATAGTAAATCAATGACCGGAGAAGTAAGATAGCACCTTTGTTTTAGCGATTAAGGGATGGTGGGAGCCTTATACAAAAACTATCTGAATAACACCGCGAGAGACAGAAGAAATTTAGTAGAACTGTACGTATATCTGCGTTAAAGATTTTAAGCGCTATTATTATAATGGAATTAAGGTGGTACCACGGTTTAAATCGTCCTTTTTTAAAGGGCTTTTTTTTATAATTTGGAGGGAACATGTTTGAAGAACTAACAAAATTACAAAAATATCAAACACCTATAGACAAATGGGGTTATGCAAAAAAATATGAAAAAGAATTTACAGATTATTATGTAGGTATTTCGGTGCCTGATTTAAGAAAATTGTCAAAAAAGTATTATCGTGTTATTAATAATAATAATTTAAATCTTTTGATTCATTCAAAAATCAATGATTATCGTTTATTTGCATTAATTATATTAAATGATAAAATTAAGAAGGCATCATTGATTGAACAGAAAAAAATAGTTGAATATTATTTGAAAAACATCAAATTCGTTAATAATTGGAATCTTGTAGAT
>JAOZSU010000130.1:0-3991 GCA_029939475.1 Mycoplasmatota bacterium
ATGACACCTTAGAAAATATATTAGAAAATACTGAAAACCTAAAAGGAAAGCTTAAAGAAAGAATTGTAGAAAATATAGAAAAAGCCAAATTCTGTAAAAAATTGGCTACTATAGATATCAACTTTGAAAACCAAATAGAATTATCCAAAACTATATATGAAGGCTATAATCAAGAAGCTTTAGTTAACTTTTATAAGAAAATGAATTTCTATTCTTTTATTAAGAACCTTAACATCAAAGAAACAACTAAACCAAATGAATATATAGTTATAAAATCACTAGATGAAATCAAAGTTATTTTAGGAGATAAATGTTACTTACATTTAGAAGTTTTTGGTAACAATTATCATATCGCTAAACCGCTAGGATTTGCGGTTATTTTCTCAGAAATTGCTTACTACATTCCATTCGGATTAGCGCTTGAGAGCAAAGACTTTATTGAATTCTTAGAATCAGACATCAAGAGAAAATCAGTATATGATTTAAAAGCCATAAAAGTTCAATTGCTTTGGAATAACATTAAGATAAGAGGAATAGAATATGATTTGTTATTGGCTGCTTATTTGAAAAATTCAAGTGTAAATCAAAATGAATTTAGAGAAGTAGTTGAATCCTATGATTACTATGATGTTTTATTTGATGAACAAGTTTATGGTAAGGGAGCTAAATATCATATACCAGAAAAAGATATATATATTCAACACATTATATCCAAAGTAAACGCAATCGCAAAAACAAAATCAGAAGCTATTAAAATACTTAAAGAACTCAATCAAGAAAAATTATTATACGATATAGAAATACCACTAGCTAAAGCTCTATCTGAAATGGAATTTCATGGAATATGCATTGATAATACAAGCCTTGATGAATTTGGATTAAATTTAAAATCTAAGATTAAAGAATCCGAAGAATTGATATATGCTTTAGCTGGAGAATCATTTAATATTAGTAGCCCAAAGCAATTGGGAGTAATTCTATTTGAAAAACTTGGTCTACCAATATATAAAAAAACAAAAACAGGATATTCAACTGATATCTCAGTATTGAAAAAACTTGTTGGATTTAATCCTATTATAGGAGCTATTATTGATTATAGAACCTATACTAAATTATATTCGACATACTATGAAGGCTTTAAACAAGCTTTGCTTTTAAAAAATGATGATAAAATACATACAATGTACCAACAAGCTCTAACGAAAACAGGAAGATTGTCTTCAAAAGAACCTAATTTACAAAACATCCCCATTAGAAGCGAAGAAGGAAGATTAATCCGCAAGGTATTTGTATCTAGTAAAGATAATATTCTTCTATCATTTGATTATTCACAAATTGAACTTCGCGTTTTAGCTGAAATGGGTCAAGTTACTAATTTAATAAAAGCATTCAAAGAAAATAAGGATATCCATGAAGAAACAGCTAAATTAATATTTAATAAAGAATCGATAACTAAAAGTGAACGCTCAATTGCGAAGACAATAAATTTCAGTATCATTTATGGAAAAACTCCATGGGGATTATCTGAAGATTTGCATATTTCCTTAAAAAAAGCTAAAGAATTTATAAATAATTACTATATAAACTATCCAGAAATAAAAACATTTATGGAAGAAAAACAGGAATTCGCTAAAAAAAATGGCTATGTTTTAACTAGATTTAATCGCATTATTTATATAAATGAAATCAATTCAAAAAATTACCAAACAAGAGAGTTTGGGAAACGTATTTCGATGAATGCTCCAATCCAAGGAACCGCAGCTGATATTCTTAAGATTGCCATGGTAAAAATTGCTAAAACATTTAAAGAAAAACAATTAAAATCAAAAATGATCTTACAAATTCATGATGAAATTGTTTTTGATGTGCAACTAGATGAAGAAAAAGAAGTAACCAAAATAGTAAAAGAAATTATGGAAAATTCCGTGGATTTTAACACGAAATTACTAGCTAATTATTCATCAGGTAAAAATTTATATGAGGTGAAATAGTGCCAGAACTTCCAGAAGTAGAAACAATTAGACTTACATTAAAAAATCTAATAATAGGTAAAAAAATTACTAACATAACGGTGTTTTATTCTAAAATTATTAAAGATAAAACTGTAGAAGATTTTAAAAAAACTATTATTGGTCAAGAAATAAGAGGTATACGTAGAATAGGAAAATACCTCCTTTTTGACTTTGAAAACACTACATTAATCAGCCATCTGCGTATGGAAGGTAAGTTCTTCATTAGAAATGATTTAGATGAACTAACAAAACATGAACATATTATTTTTCACTTAGATAATGGTAAGTTTTTAACTTATCATGATGTTAGAAAATTTGGTACAATGAATATTGTAGATTTATATAAAGAATTTACTTTAAAAAGCATACATGAACTAGGGTTAGAAGCTAATAACCCAAATTTAAAAGCCAAAGATCTATATTTAAAGATAAAAAATTCTAATAGACCAATTAAATCTCTTTTATTAAATCAAAAGATAATATCAGGATTAGGGAACATCTATGTAGATGAAACTTTATATCGCTCTAGGATTAATCCTATGACTAAGGGTAAATTTATTAACATCTATCAAGTAAAAAAGATAATAGATTCAGCTAGATATATTCTAAATCACGCAATAGATTTAGGAGGCACAACTATAAGGACCTATCAATCGAGTTTAGGAGTAGATGGTAGATTTCAAAATGAATTAATGGTACATACTTTAGTAAATAAAAAATGTTTTGTCTGTCATGATATAATTCTAAAAGCAAGAGTTGGCGGGAGAGGCACGTATTATTGCCCAACTTGTCAAGGTAAAGAAAACACTTTAGTTATTGGTTTAACTGGAGGCATCGCAAGTGGTAAAAGTGAAGTAGCTAAATATTTTAAAAACAAAGGCATTATAGTTTTAGATGCAGATAAGATTTATAAAAATCTACTAAAAACAAATAAAATAATGTATAATGAAATTGTAAAAAACTTTGGGGAAGATATAATAGTTGATAACGAAATAAATCGTAGAAATTTAGCCAAAATGATTTTTAATAATTCTAAAAAACGCGAATTGTTAAACGAAATAACACATCCGTTTATTATAGAAGAATTTAAAAAGAGCATTAAAAAATATCAAGAATTAGGAAATAATATAATAGTTTTAGATATTCCACTATTATTTGAAGCTAATTTAGAATATCTTACAAACTTAGTTATTTTAGTATATGTAGATAAATTGACTCAACTTAAAAGACTTATGTATCGTGATTCGCTTAATGAATCAGACGCAAACCAAAGAATAAATTCACAGATTGCTTTATTTGATAAACGTAGTTTTTCTGATATCATAATAGATAATTCAGCTTCAATTAATCAAACTAAAAAACAATTTGAGATTATATTTAAAAATCTAAGGAGTGAGCAAAATGTCAGTTAAAAGTTTTTTTGCGTCTAGTTGTGAAACTAGAGAGTTACATGTTGATCCAGAATTAAGAACAAGGTATTATCGCAATAACTTTAAACAGGTAGTTGATGGAATCAGAAAATTAGCTGAGCTAAATAAAATGATAGTTAAAGAAGTCAATGAAGTACACAAAGAGATTTATTTAATTGGGAATGGATTTGATTGCATCGTTACCGTTAGTCAAATGACTCCAATTGAAGCTGGTATTGATTTTAAAGTTAATTATTTCTCAGCTATGGGATTTAATCGCCCTAAGAAAAAAGCGGTTAAATTTTACCAGGATTTAAAAAGAATTTTAACTTTTAAAGGTATTTCATTACACCCGTGAGGAGATTAAATTGGAAACATTAAGAAGAAGTGATATATTTATAGTTTCAGGAGAAGGTTTCTGTTCAAGCATAGATTATCAAGTATTAACCTTGTTATATCAACCAATAATAGGAGATTCAGCTTTTACTTTATACCTTATATTGATGAATCTAATGGATCGTCAATCACTTATATCTGAAGAGTATTTTCATTCGGATTTAGAGTCTTTAC
>JAOZSU010000131.1:0-3987 GCA_029939475.1 Mycoplasmatota bacterium
CAAAGGGTGAAGTTGTCTATGAAAATATAGATAAACTAAATATGCATAGCAATATAATTATCAAAAGCTATGAAGAAGCTCAAAAAGTCAAGGATATATCGGAAGCTGAAATTATAGTGGCTGTGGGGAGAGCCTTTAAAAAGAAGAAGGATTTAGATTTGATTTTACCTCTAGTAAAGAGTTTGGGCGCAGAAATAGCTTGTACTAGACCTTTAGTTGAAAATGGCTGGATTGATCCAAGAAGACAAATCGGACTTAGTGGAAGAACAGTTAAACCTAAGTTATTAGTAAACTTAGGAATAAGCGGTTCTATCCAGTTTATTGAAGGTATGAAAGAAAGCGAAATGATTATCTCAGTAAATAATGATCCCGATAATAAATTATTTAAAATTTCTGATTATGCAATTTTAGGAGATATTTATGAAGTGCTTCCTGAATTAACTGCTTTAATCAAAGATTATATGTCTAATAATTTATAATTTTAAAATATTTTACATAAGAAATTGGAGTAATTTTATGGAGTATAGAAAAATAAATGAATCTGATATTAAGAAATTACTTGATATAGTAGGCGAATCTAATTTAATTAGAAAAGAACAGATTGAAGAAGATTATGCTCATGATGAATTACAGACAGTACAAGCCTTTCCTGATGTACTTGTTTTTGCAAAGGACAAATATCAGATTAGTGAAATTATGAAATATGCTAATGAAGCGAAAATACCAGTTACAGTAAGAGGAAGTGGTACTGGACTTGTAGGAAGTTGTGTACCTATCTACGGGGGAATACTCTTAGATACTACAAAAATGAATCGCATTATTGAGCTTGATAAAGTAAACATGACCTTAAGAGTAGAACCAGGTGTTTTGGCTATGGATATCTATGAATACGTGGAAAAAGAAGGTTTGTTTTACGCTCCTGACCCTGGAGAAAAGTCCGCTACTATTGGTGGGAATATAGCTACTAATGCCGGAGGTATGAGAGCCACAAAATATGGTATAACCAGAGAATGGATTAGAGGCTTAGAAGTTTGTCTTGCAAGCGGAGAATTAGTTAAATTTGGAACTAAAGTGGTTAAAGATTCTAGTGGATATTCTTTGAAAAATCTTATTATAGGTTCAGAAGGAACTTTAGGAATTATAGTAGAAGCTACTTTAAAGTTAATACCATTACCTAAATTCGATGTAAGTCTATTAATACCTTTTAAAGATAGATACAGTGCAATTAAAGCTGTACCTAAAGTTATCTTAGCTAATGCTATACCGACAGCTGTAGAATTCTTAGAAAAAGAATCACTTCGTTTTAGCGAAGAATACCTAGGCAAAAAGATTCCAAATGCAAATTATAATGCTTATCTTTTACTATCATATGATGGCACTACTCAAGAAGAAATTGATCACAATGTAGAAGTTATCAGTGATTATTGTGTTAATTCTTTAGACGCATTAGATGTTTATTTAATAGATACAGATGAAAGAAAGGATTCAGTATGGACAGCTAGAGGAGCTTTTTTAGAGGCAATTAAAGCTTCTACTACAGAAATTGATGAATGCGATGTTGTGCTTCCTAGAGCTCATATTACAGAATTTTTAGATTTCACTCAAAGCGTTAGTAAAGAATTAGATCTTCGCATTCCTTATTTTGGACATGCTGGAGATGGAAACCTTCACATTTATTTTTGTAAAGATGAATTAACTGAAAAAGAGTGGAAGGAAAAACTAGAAATTGGATTTGAAAAGTTATATGATAAAGCATTTTTCTTTGGAGGCTTAGTTTCTGGAGAACATGGTATTGGATATGCTAAAAAACAGTATCTAAAAAAACAAATAGGTCCAGTTCAAATTGAACTTATGAAGGGAATAAAAAAAGTGTTTGATCCTTATAACATTCTAAATCCTGGTAAAATTATATAAATTAATCATAAAACAAGGCTGAAAAGCCTTTTTTTATTGAAAAAAAAGATAATAATTCATTTAATTATTTTCAGTAAAGTGATATAATAAATATAATTTTAAATACAAAAACAAGAGGTGACAAATATGAGTGTAATGCTAAATATGCTTAAATACAAAGAAAATTTAAGTATGGCTGAACGTGCTGTGCTCGATTACCTAATAGAAAACAAGGCTGTATTAAAGGATTTTTATGTTGAAAAGATTGCGCAAGCAGCATATGCAAGTCCTGCAAGTGTTGTGAGAATGTGTAAGAAATTAGGTTATAAGGGTTTTAAAGACTTTAAGATAGATTTCATTTTATCCAATGCTAAAGTTGAAATACCTGAAACGAAAGAATACAATGATGTTATTCTTTCTAAAAATTCAAATTATGGAGAAAGTGTTATCCAAAATAATATTCGTATCTTAGAAGAAACCTTAAAAATCCATGATCCAGTTGCCTTACATAAAGCCGCAGAATCAATAATGAAGGCTAGAAGAGTCTTCATCTTTGGAAAGGGTTCTTCATTCTTAGTGTGTAAAGACTTGGAAATGAAACTTAGAAGAATTAATAAATTAGCTATTGCCCAAGGAGAATCTCATGAGCAATTAGTTGATGCATCATTCTTAAATCAAAATGATGTAGTAGTATTGATTTCTAATAGTGGAAAAACCCCAGAAATAGTCAGAGCTGCCCTTTTAGTTAAAGAGAAAAAAGCTAAGATTATAAGCATTGTTAAAATCGGTTCAAGTTTTCTAGCAGATCTCAGTGACATCATATTATATACAACATCTTTAGAAGGAGAATTTAGAAGCGCCGCAATGACTTCTAGAATATCACAGCTCTGCGTGGTCGATGCCTTATTTACAAACTGTTCATATATCGATATTGATAAAAGTGTTAAAATGATTGAAACAACTTATGAAACATTTAAAAAATATAATCGATAATTATTGTTTTTATATAAATAAACAGATAAAAAAAACAACTTCTATATAGTTGTTTTTTTTGTTTTTGAAAAAAACAACCTAAAACAAGTGTCATCATTGATAATTATAAATTATCATTTATAATGAAGGTATAAGGTAAGCATATGAAAAAAAAGATTATAAGTATTATGAGCGGAACCTCTCTCGATGGAATAGATATTTTATTAGGCGAAATTGAAGAGGCAGGACTCAAGACTAAAGTAGAAGTTATTTTTAGTAAAACTTATATGTTTGAAAAAAGGCTTAAAGAAAGAATTCAAATAGCTATTTCAAACGAAACGAGCACTTCTAAACTCTTATGCAGTTTAAATTTTGAAATTGCAAAAGCTTTTAGCGAGTGTATTTTGAATTTCTGTGAAATATATAAAATAAACCTTGAAGAAATAGATTATATAGTTTCTCATGGGCAAACGATTTATCATATACCTTTTACTGAAAGAGATTATGTGGCTTCAACTTTACAATTAGGGGACGGATCTGCACTAGCTAATTTAATAGGAGTACCTGTTATATCTAATTTTAGGACAGCTGATATGGCTTTAGGAGGACAAGGGGCACCCCTTGTAACCTACCCTCATTATATTTTATTATCTAATAATAAAAAAACGAGAGCTATTCAAAATATAGGTGGTATTAGTAACGTTACTGTTTTGCCAAAAAACGGTAAAATTAAAGATATAATTTCTTTTGATAATGGTCCTGGTAATATGATGATGAACCGGGCGATGAAAAAATTATTTAATAAAGAATATGATAAAGATGGGTTAATTTCCGCAAAAGGAGCTTTAATAATACCAATGTTTAAAGATATTCTAAAAAACTCATATTTTCATAAATCACCTCCAAAAACAACTGGAAGAGAATTGTTTGGAGATCAATATACAGATAAATTACTTGAAAAATACAGTGATTTTAAAGATGCAGATATAATCACAACTTTAACACATGTTACTGCTTTTAGTATTGTCAAATCTTACCGCGATTTTGTTTGTAAAAAATATCAAATTGATGAAGTTGTATTAACAGGTGGTGGAAGTAAAAATAATACTTTGGTCGAATTAT
>JAOZSU010000132.1:0-3972 GCA_029939475.1 Mycoplasmatota bacterium
TTGAACTTTTTTCTACAAATTCAATTAAAGATTTTATTAAAGAAAATCATAATTTATCTGGTATTAATGTAACAATTCCTCATAAAACTGATATTATTCCCTATTTAGATGATTTAGATAGCGTCGCAAAAGAAACATATTCGGTTAATACTGTAATTAATAAAAACGGTAAGTTAATAGGTTATAATACTGATTATTATGGTTTAGATAAACTTTTAAAGTATAATAAGATTGATATTAAGAATAAAAGAGTTGTCATTCTTGGAAATGGTTCAGTTTCTAAAACTGTTTTAAAACTTATTAATGATAAAAACGCAAAATCCGTAATAAGATTGTGTAGAACTGTTCGTTCAGGAAATGATTTTTTGTTTTCTGAATATAAAAAGTTTTTACATTATGATATTTTAATTAACACTACCCCTGTAGGTATGTATCCTCATAACGATGATTCTTTGTTAATAAAAATAAAAGATTTTCATCATTTAGAAACTGTAATAGATTTAGTTTATAATCCTTTGCGTTCTAAATTGATTATTGAAGCTGAAAAAAACAAAATAAAAGCTGTTAATGGTTTATATATGTTAGTAATGCAAGCCATTAAGGCTCATGAATTATTTTTTAACGTAGAAATATCCTCTTCTATCGCAAATAAAATTTATAGAGAGATATATTTAAAGCATTTAAACATAGTTTTTGTTGGATTACCTTTAAGTGGAAAATCTAAATATTCTAAATCTATTAGTAATTTATTTTCCAAAGATATTTTTGATACTGATCAAATTATAGAAAAAGAAGCGAATCTATCTATTAATAGTATTTTTGAAACTTATGGAGAAAAATATTTTAGAGATTTAGAAACTAAAGTTATAAGAAAATTATATAAATTGCAAAATTTAGTTATTTCTACAGGTGGTGGAATGATAGAAAATTCTAAAAATATGGATTTACTTAAACAAAATGGAATTATCTTCTTTCTAAATAAAGACCCTAATAAAATAGCTAAAAAAACAATCTATAATAGACCATTATTAAAACAACCTGAAAATATATTAGTTCTTTCTGGACGCAGGTTTCCACTATATAAAAAACATTCTGATTTTATCATTAATATTAATTTTGATACCAAAACTCATATTAATGAAATAAAGGGGTATATAAATGAATATATTAATAGTTAACGGGCCAAATTTAAATTTTTTAGGCATAAGAGAACCTGAGATATATGGTAGAAAAACATATAAAGATTTAATTGCTTACATAACTGATTATTGTACAAATCATAATATAAATATAAAAATATACCAATCAAATTCCGAAGGAAAGATAATTGATATTATTCAAGAAAATTATGATCGGTTTGATGGGTTGATTATTAATCCAGCAGCTTATACTCATTATTCATATGCTATTTATGATTGTATAAAATCTATATCAATTCCAACAATTGAGGTACATTTGTCAAACATAGAAAATAGAGAAGATTTTCGCAAAATTTCTGTAATCCAATCCGCTTGTATTGCACAGATTTATGGCAGAGGTTTTGATTCTTATATAGACGCAATAAAATTATTACAGACAAGGGTGAAATAAAATGATTATTAAATTAAAAAACAACGTTACAGAAGAACAAATATTAAAATTAAAAAACAAATTAATAAATAAAGGTTTTGAATTACATGAAAGTATTGGTGAATCTACTCATTTAATCGGAGTTATCGGCGATACTGTAGGTTTTGATATTGAAAGCCTTTATGCTTTTGAATTTATTGAAAATGTTTTAAGAATTCAAGAACCTTTTAAAAAAGTAAATAGAAAATTTAAACCATCTGATACAATAGTGGATGTTTCTGGTGTTAAAATAGGTGGAAAAAACATAGTTATTATTGGTGGCCCTTGCGCTGTTGAATCTGAAAAACAAATAGATAAGATTGTCCCTATATTAAAAAAAGCAGGAGCTAAAATAATTCGTGGTGGAGCTTACAAACCAAGAACTAGTCCTTATTCTTTTCAAGGATTAGGTTTAGAAGGATTAAATATTTTAGAAAACGCTAAGAAAAAATATAAAATCCCTGTAGTAAGTGAAATCATGAGTGTTGATAAACTTCCATATTTTATTGAAAAAGTAGATTTAATTCAGGTTGGTGCTAGAAACATGCAAAATTTTGCTTTATTAAAAGAATTAGGTAAAATTAATAAACCTATATTATTAAAACGAGGTTTAGCTAACACTATTGAAGAATGGTTAATGTCTGCGGAATACATTTTAGCTGGTGGAAATAAAAATGTTATTCTTTGTGAAAGAGGTATCAGAACTTATGAGACTTCTACAAGAAGTACTTTAGATATTTCTTCAATTCCTGTTATTAAAAAATTAACTCATCTTCCAATTGTGATTGACCCAAGTCATGCTGCAGGTAGATGGGAATATGTTGAATCATTATCAAAGGCTGCAATAGCAGCTGGCGCAGATGGATTAATCATTGAAGTACATCAAAACCCAGAACTTGCTTTAAGTGATGGCCAACAATCTTTAAAGCCTGAAAGGTTTGAATCTTTAGTTAAAAAATGTAAAAGAATAGCTAACGCAATAGATAGAACATTAGAATAATATAAATTTAATATTTATTATATAAAAAAGCCATATTAGATAAATTTTAACTAATATGACTTTTTAATTTTATATATGTTTTTTAATTTTCTTAACTAAATCTGGAATAACATTTAAAGGTAAAGAAGAAATGGCTACACGTATTAAACCTTGCATCGGTATTATAAATACATGTTCTTCTACTAAATCTTGGAATATATTTTTGTTTTTAGTAGGAATACTAATAAAAAAACCACCATAATAAGGATATGTAATCAAATCGTTCTTTTTTGCTTCCTCTAAAAATAAAGTTGATCTATCTTTTAATAATTGTCTACCTATTTTTAATTCTTCTTCAAATCTCTTTTTATTTTCTGGAGATGTAAAAATATGTTCAATTACATTAATACCTGGTTGTGATACACTAGAGAATCTACCTCTTACAGAATAATCCCCTACTCTTGTAAAATCATCAATTATTTTTTGAGATTTTGATAATCCTATTTGAGCTCCAACTCTAAATCCGTACATTGAAAATGTTTTTGAACCAGAAAATACTACTACTACTAAAATTTCATCATTTAAATCATAATATGTTGTAAAAGTATCTCTTGATAATTCTGTAGGAATTAATTGATAATCAATATAAGCAATATCATGAATTAGAACAACTGGAATTCCTTTATTATTGATTTCGTTTAATGTTTTTATTACTTCGCGCCATTCATTTAAAGTCATACATAACCCCGTTGGATTATTGCATGGATCATTTAATAATAAACATAAACGTCCTTGTTCTTCAGCTAATTTAAAAGCTTCTTTTTTAAAATCTTTTAAGTTAAATCTATATTCATCATCATACATTTTAAATGTTTTTAACTTAATATTAGCTTCCAAAGCAAAGTTGGTATATGGTGACCAAAAAATATTAGGTAAAAGGACTTTTTGATCAAAATCGTTAAAATTGTAAAAAGTATTACTAATAGCAGCTGAACCACCTGTAGTAGGTATAATACTATATTTAAATGTTTTTCTAAAATTCTCTGCATACTTACCAAATACCCAATCGAATAAACCTTCTCTAAATTTTTCAGTTCCTCTAACAGGGGCATAATGATATGTTTCAGAATCGCTAAGATGATAAAGAGCATCTTCAACTGTTTGAAATTTAAATACATTGCCTTCTTCATGATGTAACATTCCAACGGTCGCATCAATTACATCATTGTATTTCTTTTTTAAAGCTTTTGCCTCTTGAGAAACTTGTAAAATATTAAACTCAAGTTTTTTGTGTTGTGCATGTTTACCTAAAATAGACGTTTGCATTATTTACACCTTATCTTTCTAAAATATTTTTTTTAAAGTTACTGTTTGTAATCTGTCTG
>JAOZSU010000133.1:0-3886 GCA_029939475.1 Mycoplasmatota bacterium
GTTTGCATGTATTTCATTAATATTAAGTTCATCTGCGAGAGATTGCAATTCACAATCTAAATTTTTTTCACAAACTAAACATTCAAACGGATGGTTTGATAATAGTAGTTCAAGATTGTTTCTTCTTGCATTTAATGATTTAGAGCTATTCGTAATTATATCCATTCCCTCATAAACTTCAGAAGAACAAGATGGAATTAATGTTGATTTTCCAACCTCTTCAACAACACAAACTCGACAACTAGATACTTTATTCACTATTCCGAAATCACCAAGTTTTAAGTAACACAAGGTTGGAATATGAATTCCAACTTTTTTTGCCGCTTCTAAGACAGTTGTTTTTTCAGGTACTTGAATCTGGATACCATTTATCTTAACATTTACCATAATCTAACGTCCTCCTAAGGTTTCTCGACTGCATTTACCGGGCATACAGTATAACACGCACCACAAGCAATGCATTGTGATTCATCAATTATATGTGGATTTTTAATGCTTCCAGTGATGCATTCTACCGGACATACTTTAGCACATTTTGTGCAGCCAATACATTTATTTGCGATAATTGAATATGTATGTTTTTTTGTTTTATATGCATAAGCTTCATATTCTTCTTTAAAGAATTCCATTGTGCTTAGCACAGGATTTGGAGCAGTTTGACCTAAACCACATAATGAAGAGTTTTTGATGTTAATCGCTAGATCTTCTAAGATATCAAGATCATCAGGATTACTTTCCATTTTTGTTAATCTATCAAGAATTTCATACATTCTTTTAGTCCCTATTCTACATGGTGTACATTTTCCACAAGATTCATCTTGTGTAAAATCTAAATAGAATTTTGCTAATTTAACCATGTCATCATCTTCATCAAGAACAATTAACCCTCCACTACCCATCATACTACCGATTTCTTTTAATGATTCATAATCGATAGGTGTATCTAAATATTCTAAAGGAATAACACCTCCTGAAGGACCGCCAGATTGAACGGCTTTAAATTTTTTATTATTGATTATCCCTCCACCAATATCATATATAATTTCTCGTAAAGTAGTTCCCATTGGAACTTCAATTAATCCAATATTATTAATTTTTCCCGCTAAAGCAAAAACTTTTGTGCCTTTTGAATTTTCGGTTCCAATACTTGAAAACCATTCATATCCATTTAAAATGATTGATGGGATATTAGCAAATGTTTCAACGTTATTTACAGATGATGGTTTCGATCTAAAACCACTAACACTTGGAAATGGTGGTTTTTTGGTTGGTTCTCCACGTTTTCCTTCCATAGAGTGAATTAATGCAGTTTCTTCTCCACAAACAAAAGCGCCAGCACCTAGTCTAATCTCTATATCAAAACTGAAATTACTTTCAAAAATATTTTTCCCTAAAAATCCGTAATTTTTTGCTTGATTAATTGCGATTGTTAAACGTTTAATGGCTAATGGATACTCTGCTCTTAAATAAATTAAACCCTGATTAGCTCCAATTGCATATCCTGCTATTATCATTGCTTCTAATACACTATGAGGATCTCCTTCAAGGATGCTTCGGTCCATAAATGCACCTGGATCTCCTTCATCAGCATTACAAATAACATATTTTTCATTTCCTGGTTGTTTAGCAGTAAATTCCCATTTTAGTCCTGTTGGAAAACCACCACCTCCGCGTCCTCTTAGTTTTGCTTTTTTAATAATATCAATTACTTCAAGTGGTGTATTTTCAGTTAAAACAGTTGCTAAAGCTTCATAGCCTTTAACTGCAATGTATTCATTTATATTTTCTGGATCAATCAAACCACAATTTCTTAAAGCAATGCGATATTGCTTTTGATATAATTTTGATTCTTTTTCTTTTTTGATTTTTTCTTTTGTTAACGGATTTATATACAATAATTTATCTACTATATTGTTTTGAAGAAGATGATTTGTAATAATTAAATCTAAATCTTCTTTTTTTATATTAACATATACAATATCATCAGGTAATACTTTAATAATTGGTCCTTGACTACAAATACCAAAACAACTTGTTTTTACTAAGTTAATTGTATTTATTAAATCATTTTCTTCAAGCTTTTTTTGTAGTAAATTAAACATTTTAACTTTATGGGGTGTTTTACAACTTAATCCATCACATATCAATAGAGTTCTATTATTAATCATATTGAAGCACCATATTTTTTAAAAGACTTAATAAGAAGGTTATTTTTTAAGTATGTTTGTTTTATAATAACTTCATCAATAAATTCCTGAGCTTTGTCATAAGTGATTTTACCATAAAGATCAGGTTCTTTACCGGGAATACAAACTTGTATTGTAGGTTCCATATAACAATAACCAATGCAACCAACTTGGATTAATTTTACATGAGTCATTTTTTTTTGCTCGATTATTGTTTTTAATTCATTATAAGTATCTTTAGCCCCTGAGGCGATTCCACATGTAGCCATGCCAATTAAAATTTCAATATTTTTATTTTTACCTAAACCTTTTTCACGTAAATCTATTATGGGTTTATACAATTTTCTTAATTCAGTTAATTCCCTCTTCGATTTAATTACCATTATTATCACCTCTATATTTTGCTAGTATATCAATGACATTATCTTCCGTAACATGTCCAAATACTTTGTCATCAATAGTAATAACAGGAGCTAAGCTACAAGCTCCAACACACCTAACATCTTTTACTGAAAATAATCCGTCACTTGTAATCTCGTTTTTCTTTACTTTGAGTTCATCAAAAATTTTTGTTAAAATTTTGGATGAACCTTTGACATAACAAGCAGTTCCCATACACACGCTAATAACATGTTTTCCTGACTTTTTTTCAGTAAAATAAGAGTAAAATGTTACTACGCCATTAACTTCAGCTGCCCCGATTTTTAATTTTCTTGCAATATACAACTGAAGTTTAGGTGGTATGTATCCGAAAATGTTTTGAGCTCTATGCAGAACATTTATTAATTGTTCTATAGGATCATCTAAAAGCTCAATATATTGATCTAATTCAGATAACTTTTTTTTGTCTAAATCTTTTAAGTTTAAATCAATTTTATTCACAATAAATCTCCTTATCTTTATAATTTATTAAAACATACTATAATATATATTATGATTCTTAATTCTAATTAGTCTTTTTTATCTATTTATTTCATATAAGTATTATAACAGACTATTCATTTTTCCTTGCCAATCTTTGCTGAATAATTTAAGGAAGCGTTTTTATGCTAATATACATAAATATAACGAATATACTTCAAGCTAATGGAGTAGTGTGTTATTTTACTCATTTAATATAAATTTCCTAAGCTGAAATTAAATTTGTTATTGTTATATAATTTTGATAAAGGTGACATTATGAATAATAAGTCGAATTTAAAAATAAAATTAATAAACCGCTACCGAATTAAGAATGATTATTATTGTTTTGATTTTAAAAAACCAATAAATTTCAATTTTATTGAAGGACAATATAGCATATTTGGACTGATAGCAAAGGATATTAAAGGTCTTAATCAAAGGGTTTTTAGTATTATAGTAATTAAACTCAAAAAAAATCCAAATGACATTCATGCCATAAGGATTTTGGTAATTCTAAAATTTTTAATTTATAGAATAGTTTCAAATTAATAAACTATAAATATAATTATCATTGGAATATTTTCTAATATGAAGAAATCTATTTAATTTCATTTAAACAAAACAACAACATCAACTATTTTTGATAATATTAATAAAGTATTACCGTGAAATTATTAGAAGCTTTAATTTCTTATTTATACTACAAGCTATCTTAACTGATTTATCATTGATTGAGCGTTTCGCAACTATATTTCTGTGAATTCAGTTGTTATTCCCAATTATTAATTCTCTCTTTT
>JAOZSU010000134.1:0-3871 GCA_029939475.1 Mycoplasmatota bacterium
GTATCAATAAGATTTTTTGAGGATGGATTAAAAGCTTTAGATAAAGTTACTCTAGCAAAAGAAGATTTAAAAGATTTATTATTTTCCTTTTATAAAGCAAATGAATCTTTTGAAATTGATTTTGATATGGTATTGCCAAATGCTAGATATGAAAAGATAATTGGCTATGTTAATGAAATACATAAAAAAAGTGAAATCCAAGGGATTTCAGATAGCGATAAAATTGATAGGGTTTTAACCCATAAGATATTTGGTCTGCCTATTTTTGGAGCTATTATGTTTTTAGTTTTCTTCTTAGCTTTTGGTCCTATTGGAATATTTATAACTGATGCATTCGTAGGGTTAATTAATGATTTCTTTAATTTAATAATAAATGGAATAAATAGTTTGGGGGTAGCCCCTTATGTTTCTTCTCTTATTGCAAATGGAGTTTTTGGTGGGTTAGCTGCTGTTGTTGGATTTCTGCCACAACTTGCAATTTTGTTTCTAGTTTTAGCTTTATTAGAAGATTCTGGTTATATGGCGAGAGCTGCTTTTATCATGGATAGATTATTGAGAAGGTTTGGATTATCTGGAAAGTCATTCATTCCTATGTTGATAGGTTTTGGATGTTCTGTACCTGCTATGGCTAGTACGAGAACTTTAGATAATGATGAGGATAGAAAAATAACAACTATGATTATTCCTTTTGTTTCATGTGGAGCTAAGGCACCGATTTATGGAGTGTTTGCTGGAGCTTTGTTTGGACCTAGATCATTTATAGTTGTCTTTTCAATGTATATATTAGGAATTATTGTAGCTATATTATCAGCTGTTTTATTTAAAAAAACTTTATTTAAAAGGGCTCAAGCAAATTATATAATGGAATTGCCTGAGTATAGAAGACCAACATTAAAAAATACAATGAGGCATACTTGGGAAAGAAGTAAAGACTTTTTAGTAAAAGCAGGAACAGTTTTATTAGCAGCTTTTATTATTATTTGGTTTTTCAGTTATTTTGGTTTTGTAAATGGACAATTTAGATTGTTATCAAACGATGAAATTGGCTATAGTATCTTAGGCGCAATTGGTAAATTTATCTTACCTTTATTTAAACCAATAGGTTTTACTGATTGGCAAGCAACTGTAGCTATATTAACTGGTTTTATAGCTAAAGAGTCAGTGGTTGGAACTTTAGGAATTCTTTATGGTGTAAATGGTAATGTAATTCAAAATGGAACATTGTTGTATAGCTCAATTCAAGCTAATTTTACAACAGCTCAAGCATATTCATTTATGGTGTTTGCTTTACTTAGTATTCCTTGTATAGCTGCAGTAACGGCAATGAAGAACGAATTGAAATCATGGAAGTTATTTAGTTTTACTTTATTATATGAATTATTTGTTGCTTATTTGGTTTCATTTATAGTTTATCGCATAGTTCAAGTTCCTCTTGAAGATATTCTTACATACTTATTTACATTTACTGCTATTATATTTGTTTTCTTTATGATTCGTAAAATCATAAAAAATAAAGGAAAAACATGTGGTGGAAATTGCTCCAAATGCGGTGAAGAAAAAAGAAGGATTATTACTCAGAATATAAAATACAAAGAAAAAAATAATGTAGATAAAGGTGATTCTAATGGAGAGTAAAAAGTATTCTGAATCATTAGAAAATTATTTGGAAGCAATTTGTATGCATGGTGGTATTAATGTTAGGTCTATTGATTTAGCAAAACAATTAAAAGTTTCTAGAGCTAGTGTAAACAAGGCTATTAATACTTTGATTGAAGAAGGTTTAGTAGAAAAAGAATTATATGGAGATATTTCACTTACACCAAAAGGAAAAGAAATATCACATAAAATACTTTGGAAACATAATTTATTAAAATCATTTTTAATAAATATATTAAAGGTAGAACCTGAAATAGCTAATGAAGAAGCTTGCGGAATAGAACATTCTATATCTGATGAAACAGGAAGAAAGCTTGAAAAATTTATGGAACAATTAAAAACAGAGTAATTTTATACTCTGTTTTTTATTTTGTAGTTTCTCGAGATATTAGTTCTACATCTATTTTTCGATGAAACACCTCTAATTTTTCTTTTTTAATAAGCTTCATTAGGGATTCAACGGCGTATTTACCGATAGCGTTTCTATCTTGAGATATAGTAGTCAATTTTGGTTTTAAGTTAGAGGCCATTTCTATATTATCAAAACCAATTACTTGGACATCTTCAGGGATTCTTTTTCCTGCATTTCTCAAGGCTTGAATAGCTAAAATTGCTATATAGTCTGAGTCACAAAAAATACCATCACAGTCAAGATTAGAAAGAATCACATTTTCAATATCATCAGGATCTGGATTTCTAAAAGCTAAATCATAAGAGAAATTATAGATATTGTTTTTATCTAAAACAGATTTAAAACCTTCTGTTCGTTCTTGAACAGTCATTAAAAAAGAAGGGCCACGGAAGTGAATTATTTTTTTACATCCACTAGTAATCAACTTTTCAGCTGCTAATTTACCACCTAAAATATTATTTGAAGTTATTGATGGAATATCTTCAGCTAATTAATGATCTATTACAATTATAGGAATATATAATTTAACATAATCATCTATTCTACGAGTATTCGCAATTAAGATTAAACCATCAATATTATATTGGTCAAATATCTTTAAATATTGTTCTTCTTTTTCTGGATTATCATGAGAATTGCATACCATTAATCTGTAATTGTCTTTAATTATGAGGTCTTCTATTATTTCTAATAATTCCGCAAAATAAAAAGAAGTTAGATGTGGAACAATTACAGCTATGATGCTTGATTTTTTTTGAAATAAAGATCTAGCTAATTCATTAGGTACATTATTCAATTTTTTAATTGCCTCTAATACTAAATCACGAGTTTCTGAGTTTACATACCCCTTTTGATTTATAACTCTAGAAACAGTTGCGACACTTACATGTGCAAGTTTAGCAACATCTTTAATAGTAGCCAATTAAATCACCTCTTTATATGTAAAATTATACACAAAAATAATGGTTTTTGATATAAAAACAGTGTTTTTATGTAAATATTTACATATTTAACTGAAAAAGCCTTAAATTTCAGTAGAAAATACAATAAAGTATGAAAATAATTACATAAATAGATGTTTATGTAATAATAGACAAGGCAATAAATTTGTAGTAAACTATAATAAATTGATTTTTAAAGGGGAGAATATGAAAAATACTAAAATTAGCTTGCGTAATAAATTAATCTATCAAATATATGTACGTAACTTCTCTAAACAAGGAACGTTTAAAGAAGTCATTAATGAACTTGATAGAATTAAGGAATTAGGATTTGATGTTATATATTTATTACCAATTCATGAAATTGGTATTGTGGGTAAAAAAGGTAGTTTGGGATGTCCTTATTCAATTAGAGATTACCGTAAGGTGGCTTCTGAATTAGGTACAATGGATGATTTTCAAATTTTGATAGATGAAGTTCATAAACGTAAAATGCTTATTATGATGGATGTAGTCTATAATCACACTTCTCTTGATTCAGTTTTATATAAAACTCATCCTGAATATTTTTATAAAAACGAATTAGGTGAAGTTTGTAATAAAGTTGGCAACTGGTCAGATGTAATAGATTTAGATTACACTAAAGATAAAGGGTTATGGAAAGAATTAAGTCTTGTATTAGTTAATTACTCAAAAATGGGAGTAGATGCTTTTAGATGTGATGCGGCTTCCTTAGTTCCATTAGAATTTTGGAAGTATTTGAGAAAAAAAGTAAATAAGGTTAATAAAAAAACATTTTGGTTGAGTGAATCACTACATGGTGATTTTTGTAAATATGTAAGAGATAAAGGCTTTAATTGCA
>JAOZSU010000135.1:0-3831 GCA_029939475.1 Mycoplasmatota bacterium
ATAACATCTTCCGTCAAACCATTAGCTACAATACTACCATTTTTAATAATCGCTATTTTATTACAGAGTTTTTCTGCGACCTCTAAAACATGAGTTGAAAAGAAAATAAGTGAACCTTTAGCACATAATTCCTTAAATACTTCTTTAAGTAAAAAACTAGCTTTAGGATCAAGTCCAACAAAAGGTTCATCTAAAAGCATGGCCTTAGGTTCATGAATTAAAGCAGACATTATTATAATCTTTTGTTTCATACCATGAGAATATGAAGAAATAGGATTGTTTAATACATCTTTGATTTCAAACATTTCTGCGTATTTGTCAATTAATTCTTGTCTTTTGTTTATATCCACATCAAATACATCTCCGATAAAATCAAGGTACTGAATTCCTGATAGAGATTCATAGATATCTGGATTATCAGGAATATAGGCAATTAATCTTTTAGCTTCCATAGGATTAGTTTTTATTGAATTTCCAAAAATATAGATGTCGCCTTCATCAAAATTAATTATTCCAGCAATAGATTTTAACAGAGTAGTTTTTCCCGCTCCATTATGGCCTATAAAACCATATATATCTCCTTTTTCAATGGTTAAATTAATATCATTACAGGCCTTTACTTTGTTATTATAGGTTTTTGATACATTTTTAATTTCTAACATAGTTCACTCCTTAAAATTATTTATTGTCAAACATGCAATTTTACTCTTGCATTTTTAACTAACTTAAAATATAATATTTTTGCAATGCTCCTATAGTTTAGTGGTAAAACGCAGCAATGGTAATGCTGAAATTCAAGTTCGATTCTTGGTAGGAGCACCAGAATACAAAAAAACGGGTAAAATAGTAAGTTTAAAAACTAACTAAAAAACCCGTTTATTTTTATTTTAAAGTGGTTCCTGAATAAACGATTTTATCTTTAACATGTTCTAAATCAGCTGTTCTAAAAATACGACAATTTCTACCAATAACCATATTTTTAGGTACTTTTACAGATTTACCGATAACAGTTATACCGTTTGATAATAAATCAGGTCTTTCTTCATTAGGTGTTAAATCATCACCAAAACCTATCATTGCATTATTACCAATAATAGTGTGTTTATCAATAATACAATTATCAACTACAGCTCCGGAATTTACAACTACGTCATTTAATAGAATAGAATTAGTAACCCGGGCTAATGGATGCACTATTACTCCAGGGCTTAGAACTGATCTTTCAACTTGCCCAGCCACTATTGAACCATTTGATAATAAAGCTTGTTTAATAGTTGCTTTTGAACCGATTTTTACTGCTGGAAGTTCTTCTGATCTCGTATATATTTTCCAATTAGGGTCATACATATCTAAACGAATTTTATCAACAGTTTCAATCAATTCTAGATTAGTGTGTAAATAAGCATCATAGGTTCCAACATCCTTCCAATATCCATAAAATTCATACGCATAAACAGGGTAGTCTTTAATTAAACTTGGAATAATATGTTTACCAAAATCTAAGTCTTTAATATCATCATTGTTTTTTAATAAACCAATTAGCAAATCTTTATTGAAAACATATATTCCCATAGACGCAAGAGTTAAGTCTGTATTTTTAGGTTTTTCCACGAATTCTTTGACTCTTAAATCATTATCAGTAGCCATCATTCCAAAACGATAAGCTTCTTTAGGATTGATAATATTGCATCCAACTGTTAAAACTGCATTCTTTTTAATATGCTCATTAATCATCTTGCGATAATCCATTTTATATATATGGTCTCCTGATAATATTAAAACCAAATCAGGGTTTACTTGTTCAATATAATGAATGTTTTTTCTTACAGCATCAGCTGTCCCTTCATACCAAGAATCATGAGGCTGTAATAGAGTAACCTTACTGTCACGTCTATCCAAATCCCAAGGCTTTCCAGAACCGATATGGTCGTTTAAAGAAAATGGTAAATACTGAGTAAGAATTGCAATATCATAGATATGCGAATTAGTACAGTTTGAAAGTGTAAAGTCAATAATGCGATACTTCCCTGCAAAAGGCACAGAAGGTTTAACTCTGTTTTCTGAAAGGATATCTAATCTAGAACCTCTTCCACCTGCTAAAATTAAAGCTAGAATTTTCATTTATTTAATCTCCTTTATCTTATATGACTTTTCTAAATCCTATTTTTTCAAAATATTTTGTTACTGAGTCTAAAAGATTATTTCCGGCGCCAAAACTTAAATTAAAAAATCCATTTTTGGCAGCGCTTATTATTAAATCTACAGTTGAAGTGTTTGGATTATCTCTAATAAGAATTGTTAAACTTAAATAACCATTTATTCTAAAATAATACCTTTCAAAAACAAATAGGTATACTCCAAATTCTTCTGTACTATAATTTTCAAAATGTACAAGTTTAGTTGAAAAACTAAGGGTTGATATACTATTTTCTATTTTATTAATTGGGATATTAATATACCCATTCTTAATTAATTTTATATTTTGCATATATATCATCTACTTTAAAATAGATTTATATGCTTTGCGATACATTTTAGCTGATTTAGCCCATGAATAATCACTTTCCATTGCATGTTTTACAATGATATCCCAAGATTCAGGATTATGATAATAGATATGCATTGCATATCTTATAACATGCATCATGTCATGAGCATTAAAATTAGTGAAACTAAATCCGTTACCTTTTTTTTCGTACTCATTATAAGGTTTAACAGTATCAATAAGTCCACCAGTTTCTCTCACAATAGGAATCGTTCCATATTTTAAAGCTATAATTTGACCAAGTCCACAAGGTTCGAATTTAGAAGGCATTAAAAACATATCTGAGCTTGCATATATCATGTGAGCTAATTTGTTTGAATATCCTATATGTACCTTTACTTTATCAGGGAAATGTTCTTCTAGGCCTAAAAAATAATTCTCGTACTGTTCTTCTCCTGAACCTAAGACAATGAAATAGAAATCATCAATTCCAAGCATTTCATCAAATACACGTTTTATTAAGTCAATTCCCTTTTGGCTAACAAGTCTTGAAACTAAACCAATAATAGGTTTATCTAAAGAAAAATCAACACCTAGTTCTTTGAATAAAGCTTTTTTATTTAAGAGTTTTCCTTCTTTTACTGTTTCTAAATTATAGTTTTTAGAAATCAATCTATCTTTTTCTGGATTATATTCATTATAGTTAATACCATTTAAAATCCCGATTAAATCATTTGATCTCTGTAACAATAATTTTTGCATACCATAGCCATAGTAATCAGTTAAAATTTCTTTGGCATATGTAGGACTAACTGTAGTAATTAAATCAGCCTTTGATATAGCGCATTTTAGAAAGTTTAAAAAGCCTTCAAATTCCATCAATGGATCATATTTTATATTAAAAAACCTATAATTTTCCAAAGGAAAAATACCTTGATATGCAAGGTTATGTATTGTTAATACAGTTTTTGAATGAAGCTTTGGAAAACGTTTCTCTATTAAAAGAGGAATCATTCCTGTATGCCAATCATGAATATGAATAATATCAGGATTAAATCCGATACGTGATAAACTTTCTAAAACAGCTATTTGAAAATAAGCGAATCTTTCGCCTTCATCACCATAATTATAGACGTTTTCTCGAGAACCAAAATAGAATTCATTATCAATAAAGTAATATAATATATTACCTTTTTTTAATTTTTTGATTCCAACATATACATCTTTTTTAGAATTAAATTGAATTTTAAAATCAATTACATCTTCTGTTTTATTACGAAATTTCAGAGGAATAGCCTTATAGTATGGTAAAAACACGCGTACATCATTACCTCTTAAACGTTTTA
>JAOZSU010000136.1:0-3824 GCA_029939475.1 Mycoplasmatota bacterium
ATTCCTGGTAGAGATGATTTAGTATTCATATCAAGCCTACCTTGGATTAGTTTTACTCATACAACTCATCCATTTGATACAAATAATCCCGATTCTTTCCCAAGAATCACATTTGGAAAATACTTTGAAGAATTAAATAGAATTAAAATACCAATTTGTGTATACGTTCACCACGGTCTTTGTGATGGACTTCATGTCAGCCGATTTTATCAATTGATTCAAGATAAAATGGCTATATTTATAAATCAGAAAATTTAATAACTTAGCTAGTAAATAGGTGTATAACAGGGAAGCAGGTGAGATTCCTGGACTGTACCAGCAACCGTGAATCGGATGTCTATTCATAAACCATCGGAAACGAGAAGGAGAATAGATAGATGAAGGAAGTCGGGAGACCTACCTATTTATTAAATACATTTTAAGGAGTAGAAGATGAAAAGAAGAGTACTGGGTTTGTTACTGTTCTTGTTGATCATTCCTTTCTTTATGGGATGCGTCGAGACAACCACAATAGCAGTAACAACACAAGAAACAACTGTTTCTACAACAGAAGCTGAAGTAGCCTTAGGAACAGTTACATTTGAGATTATCACTCTTGGTGATGATCTGGATACACAAGAGGTTGAAACTGAATATGTTTCTAATACTGTTGTGGTTGAATATTTTGAAGGAGATACATTATTCAATCTCTTAGATGCGAACTTCACTTTGGAATATCAAGATAGCACTTATGGTCGCTATATAACTTCAATTGATACACTAATTCCAGGTGAAAATCAATATGTTGCCTTTTATATTGATGGTTCGTATTCAATGACAGGGATTGATGATACCGTTTTAACTGACGGGGCAGTATACCAATTCAAAATAGAAGGTTATGAAGGCTAGGCAAAACATTAGAAGCATCACTTTACAAGCGATGCTTCTCGCTGTTTTGGTTGTGCAGGAATATATTTTATCAGGTATACCACAGGTGCAATTAACCATTATATTGATTTTGGTTTATGCGCAGTTTTTACCATACAAAAAATTAATTCCTTTAATTATGGCCTATGTTTTGTTAGATAACCTTTTAATGGGAAGTATAAGCTTATTATATACTCCTACAATGCTTATAATTTGGCCATTATATGCTGCTCTTGCTAGAGCAATCTTAAAAAAACCTGACTATATTCATTTGATTTATGCAATAGGATTTTCCTTCATCTATGGTTGGTCTTTTCTACCAGCATCGATAATTATTCAACACCTTAATACCTGGGCTAAAATATGGACATATTTAAAACTTGATTTTGTCTTTGAGCTTATGCTGGCTTTCAATACTATAATTACCTTCCTTTTGTTTTACCAACCTTTAATGAAATTACTTACCTTTTTATTTAAAAGAACAGGTTCAGATTTATATAAGAACGATGAAATGAGTCTATAAGACTCATTTTTATTTTATAATTAATTGTAAAAACATAATTAAACTGTTATAATTTATTCTAGATATTGAAAATTAAATTAGGAGACTTTTTATGGAGAGATTACAAACTGATTTACTGATTATTGGAGCGGGTCCAGGCGGATATGTTGGAGCCCTATACGCAGCTAAAAAGGGAATGAAAGTCACTTTAGTTGATAAATCTAGAGTTGGTGGAGTTTGTTTAAATGAAGGATGTATTCCTACAAAAGCATTGGTTAAATCATCTAGACTATATCAAAGTTTATTACATTCTGAAACCTTAGGGATTTCTGTAGAAAGCCCTAGGTTTGATATGAACAAAATTATCGATTATAAAAATAACGTTAAAGACAAACTTGTTAATGGAGTCATTTTCTTATTAGAAAGATACAATGTTAAAGTAATTAAAGGTAATGCAACATTTAAAAATAATAATACAGTAATTGTATCTGAAGAAATTGAAATAACTGCTAAAGATATCATTATAGCCACAGGTTCAAAAACAAAACATTTGCCAATTCCAGGCATTAATAGTGAATTAGTAGTTAATTCAAAATGGTTATTAGATAATAGAAAACTTCCTAGTAGTTTAACTGTTATTGGAGGCGGAGTAATAGGCATGGAATTTGCGTTTATTTACGCAAATCTTGGAGTTCAAGTTAATGTATTAGAATTTTTGCCTAAAGTTCTACCAAGTGTAGATTCTGAACTTAGCACTAGATTACTTCGATATGCAAAACAACTCAATATGAAAATTGTTACTAATGCAAAGGTAACTGAAATAAGCGTCCAAAAGGATAAAGCCTTCGTTCACTATACTCGTAGGGATAAATTGGAAATGATAGAAACTGATTTAGTACTAGAAGCCGTAGGACGAATTCCTAATATGGAAGGGTTAGGCTTAGAAAACACTGATGTTGCATATGACCTTAAAAACGGAATTTCAGTAGATAAGTTTATGAAAACTAATGTTAAAAACATATATGCTATAGGAGATGTCACTAATATAATCCAATTAGCTCATGTCGCGAGCCATCAAGCAATGGTAGCCATAGATAATATTCTAGGTGAAGAAAGACGCTTTAGTATGGATGCAATTCCTGCAGTTATTTTCACATCACCAGAGATTGCGACAGTTGGAAAAACTGAAAGCTATTGTAAAGAAAATAATCTAGACTATGAAGTAGTAAAAGTTCCTTTTTCTGCCAATGGAAAAGCTTTAATAAATGGTTCTGAAATGGGATATATGAAATTAATTCAAGACAGAAATACTAAAGTTATAATTGGTGGAATGATATTTGGAGATGACGCAGAAAATTTGATAGCCCCAATAACCATAGCTATTCAAAATAAATTAACTTCAAAGGATTTAAGTGAAACGATATTTGCTCATCCAACAATGCCTGAGCTAATTCATGAAGCTTCTTTAGGATTAAATCATTTAGGAATTCATTTTATTGACTGATGAAAAAAATAAAAAACATCATAGAATTAAAAGAAATAATAGATAAAAGTCAAAGTATTGTTTTACTAAACAAGACTAAACTAGGACTTAGTAATCTTCATATGATTGAAGAAGAATATAATCAAGCAAATAAGACTAGTTTAAAAAAGTTTTTAAGTAAACAATTTTTCTATAATCAACCTAAGATATTTTTTGAAAATTACAAAAAATATATATTTGGCAATAATTTTTTGTTTAATTTTGACTACTTAAAAAAATTAGAAAAACAGGGAAAATTAAAAAATATAATTGATCTAAATATAGATGGAATATTTACTTTAAAAGGGTTTAATAATGTAATTCAATTATATGGGGACATTCATAAAAATTACTGTATTAAATGTCACAAGGAGTTCTCTTTAAATTATATTAAAGAGTATATAGGAACGGTTCGTTGTGACTTATGTAATGGCCTTGTTAAACCTAATGTCACTTTACCTAATGAAATAATTTTAAAATCGCTTTTAGAAAAAGCTTTATTTGCTATTGAAAAAGCAGATCTTTTGTTAATGCTAGAAACTCCTATTAATAATTATCCAATATCTAATTTTATAATTTCTAGCAAGAAAACACTTTTAATAACTGATAAAAGAACTTCAAAAGATATATACTTAGATTATATATATTACGCTGATGTTTTAGAAACATTAGCTAAATTAAATAAAAAAGAGGTAAGAAAATGATTTATTTGGATTATAGCGCAACTACTCCGCCAAGCAAAAAGGTATTAGATAATTATCTTGAGTTTAATGAAAAACACTTTGCTAATCCTAATTCCACACATGAATTAGGAATTCTTGTGAAAGAAGAAATTGAAAAATCCACAAAAGAAATTTATAAATTATTAGGCGCAGAAAACTATGAAGCTATCTA
>JAOZSU010000137.1:0-3817 GCA_029939475.1 Mycoplasmatota bacterium
ATTTCATCTTTAGTTAAATATCCTTGTTTATCAAATTTAGTTTCTAACATTTCAATAACTTGATTTTTGTTCATTAGTTCTCCCTTCTAATTTTAAAATCTTGGCTAGTTTCTCTTTATTTATTTCACAATATTCAATATATGTTAACTTATCTCCATTTTTTAAAGCTGCTTTAGCTAATTCCTCATTAATAGCTATTTCATCTTTTATATTAGCTATTTCTAATACTTTTATACAATCTTCTAAGTCTTCAATATTATAATTGTATTTTTCAAAAATAATACTATCTAAAAACTTTCTATATTTTTCAGATAATTTTGACTTCAAGACCACAATAGGATTATCTGGGTAGGTTATTAAACTTACATTTGCAGTATAGATTATACTGCTAATATCTTGGTCTTGAAATTTTAATAGCTTGAATTTAGATTCAATTATATCGCGATATTCTACTGAGTGTAAATAGTAATTTAAAACGGTTATTTCAGCGATTTTATACTTAGGCATGATTACTTTTTTCTTTTGTGTACGATTGATTTTAAATTTATAATCCTGTAATATCTTTTCATCGATTTTATACTGATGGTAATCTCCTATTAATGTATCATAGTTAATAAAAGTATCGCTTGCAAAACGTTTAAAGTATATTTCACGAATCATACCTGATGTCTTACTGAAAAAATCAAATAATTTAGTTTTAGCATTTTCAATTTCAACAGGTTTAGATAAATCTTTATTCGCTAAAATCATTTGATAGACAAATTCATATTGATCAACACTATTGTTATTGATATATTCTAAAAAATCATTGTTTTTAGATATATATTCATCTGGGTCTAACCCAAGTGGTAAAGAAACAACTTTGACATTTAGTTTTGCATGTTCTAATAATTTAATAGCCTTATAAGTAGCTTCTTGTCCTGGTTTGTCTCCATCATAACAAACTATAACATTATCTGTGTATTCTTTTATTAATAATGCTTGATCAATTGTAAGCTGTGTCCCCATCGAACAAACCGCTTCAGATACTCCAACCATGCTAGCTTTAATTACATCCATATACCCTTCCATTAAAACAACTCTGTTTTTAGTTCTAATATGAGGAATGGCTCTGTTTAAATTGTAAAGAATAACTCCTTTAGAAAACAACTTCGTATATGGTGTATTAACATATTTAGCAGGATTACTTTGGTTATTAAATATTCTTCCGCTAAATCCAACTACACGGTTTTGTATATCATGTATTGGAAAGATAATTCTATTGCGAAAGAGATCATAAAATTCTCCATCTTGATTCCTAGTAATAAGTCCTGCATTTAATAATTCTATTGGTTGATAACTTTTTGATAAATGTTCTATTAACCCATTGCTTTTATTTAATGCATAACCTAAATCAAAAATTTTAATTATTTCTAAGTTTAAGCCTCGATTAATTAGATAATCAAAAGCGCTTTTTCCAGAATCAATATTTAAAAGATTTAATGAAAAGAATTGTAAAGCTTGTTCATTGATTTTATATAAATCAACATTGGCCTTTTGTTTATTATCACTATCTTCTAATTCTAAATCTATATTATATTTATCAGCTAAATATTTTAAAGAATCAATAAAAGATAAATGTTTGTATTCTTGAATGAATGTTATTACATTGCCTTTTTTTCCGCAACCAAAACAATTAAATATTTGACGTTCTTTACTGACAAAAAAAGAAGGAGTTTTTTCACTATGGAATGGACAAAGTCCCTTCATGTTTTTGCCAGCTGTTTGTAATGGTACAAATTCACTGACTACATCTACAATATCAGCCGTGTTTTTAATTAAATCTATTGTTTTTTGGCTGACCTTAGCCATAGAGTCACCTTCTTAACTTTATTTTTTCAATTCTTTACGCATATATTCATTTAATTCACTTATTTGAATTCTAACTTGAGCCATAGAATCGCGTTCTCTTACTGTAACTGTATCATCTTCAAGAGTTTGTTGGTCTATTGTAATACAATAAGGAGTACCTATTGCATCTGCTCTACGATACCTTCTACCAATATTTCCAGTTTCATCATAAGAAACTTCAAAATCAGAAAGTAATTGTTTATATACTTCATTTGCTTTTTTAGAATGATATTTTTTAACTAGAGGAAAAACACTGATTTTCACAGGTGCTAAATCCTTTGAAATTCTTAATAACGTTCTTGTTTCTTTCTCATTTATAGTTTCTTCTTCTAAACTATCAAATAATATAGCAAGCAACAATCTCTCTACTCCAAGGCTTGGTTCGATAACATAAGGTAAATAAGATTTATTTGTTTCCGGATCTAAATATTCTAGTTTTTCACCTGAAAAATCTTGATGGCATTTCAAATCATAATCAGTTCTAGAAGCAATCCCCCATAATTCATCAAAGCCCCATGGATAGCGATATAATATATCGGTAGTTGCATTTGAATAAAAGGAAAGTTTTTCCTTTGGATGATCATAGGTTTTTACATTATCTTCATTAATACCAACTTTCTTTAAAAAATCTAATGAAAATTGTTTCCAATATTTAAACCATTCTAATTCAGTTCCTGGTTTACAAAAGAATTCAAGTTCCATTTGTTCAAATTCACGAGTTCTAAAAATATAGTTCCCAGGTGTGATTTCATTTCTAAATGATTTCCCAATTTGACCTACTCCAAAAGGAACTTTTTTCCTGGATGTTCTTATAATATTCTTAAAATTTAAGAAAATACCTTGCGCAGTTTCTGGCCTTAGATAGATTTCATTAGTTGATTCTTCAGTTACTCCTTGATGTGTTTTAAACATTAAATTAAACTCTCTAATAGGAGTATAATCAAAGCCACCGCATACGGGACATTTTATCTTATGTTCAATGATAAAATCATACATCTTTTGATAATCCCATCCATCTGCATCTACTTCATAGTTCGTCCTTTTAGCAATCAAGTTATCAGCGCGAAATCTAGTTTTACATTGCTTACAATCCATTAATGGATCTTTAAAACCAGTCACATGTCCTGTGGCTTGCCAAGTTTTTGGATTTAATAAGATAGAAGAATCAAGTCCAACATTTAGGTTGTTTTTAGATACAAATTCTTCCCACCATAATTTTTTTATATTGTTCTTCAAGCTAACTCCAAGTGGTCCATAATCCCAAGTGTTAGCCAATCCTCCATATATTTCAGACCCCTGATATATAAATCCATAACGCTTTGCATAAGCGTTCAATTGATCTAGTGTAAGTTTCAAATTATTCATCCTCTCATATTATGTGTACAAACTTTACCATTATAATTATATGTTTATTAATAGCCAATGTCAAGATGGTCAAAATATAATATATATTATATTTATACTATTTTAATTAATACCCTATTAATTCCATTAACATTTTTCTTGATTTTGATTTAAAATTTAAATGATATTCATAAAATGAATCAATTAATTTTCTAAGTTCAATTAAAACTAATTTGTCTACAGTTATATCCTTTTGTTTATCAAGATCAAAATAATATAATTCTTTCATTGTATTTATACATTTATTAGAATATACAACTTCATCTTTAGGAAAATGTTCTTCACAACACATTCCTCCTTCTTTAATTGAAAACCTCAGATTACGAGTTCTATTACAGCTTACACAGTGATTAAAATAGGGATTTATACCTAATAAATAAAGTAATTTCAATTCAATCATGTTCAGGTATGGAATATAGTTTTTAGTATCTATACATTTAGCAAAGATCTTAAGTAAAAATTTAAAAAGTTTGTCATGTTTGTGTTCATGATTTGCGAACTTATAGCCTAATTCTAAAATATG